>JANXZI010000371.1 GCA_025355595.1 Spartobacteria bacterium | reverse complement strand
GTGTGCGGGTCCGGGATTTCGTCGGTGGTCACGATCACGGGGCCGAGCGGGCAGAACGTGTCGAATGATTTGCCGCGGCACCACTGCCCGCCGCCGCCTTCCTTCTGCCAGTCGCGCGCGCTCACGTCATTCGCGCAGGTGTAACCGAGGACGTGGCCGAGCGCATTTTCGCGCGAGACATTTTTCGCGGCCTTGCCGATCACGACGGCGAGTTCCGCCTCGTAGTCCACCTTGTCGCTGCGCAGCCGGCGGGGGAGGAAAATGGGCGCGTCGGGATCCTGCACGGCACCGGCGGACTTCACGAAGAGCACGGGAAATTTCGGCTCCGGTGAATTCGATTCCGCCGCGTGCTTCCGATAGTTCAGGCCGATGCAAAGAATCGCACTTGGCACGATGGGCGCGAGCAGCTTGCCCGCGACGGCTTCGCCGGTGTCGGCGAACGGGCCGAATGGTCCGCCGGTGAGACGCGTGAAATTTCCACCGTCGTGATTGCGGGCAAAGGTGATGGAGTTGTCGGGAAGTTGGAGTCGTGCGATGCGCATGGGAGTTCGTTAGCGGAGTGCGCGGGGTGTGGGCAACTTTCGATTTGCCAGCGGCGGCAAGCTGCGCAGACTGCGCGCCCATTTTCCAAAATCAAAAATGAACAAACCAAAAGTCCTAGTGGCCGATCCAGTGAGCGAGCGCGGCATCGCGGAATTGCAGGAGGGCGGGCTGCTCGACGTGACCGTGAAGACCGGCCTGAAGGAAGACGAGCTGCTGAAAATCATCGGTGATTTCGACGGACTCGTCGTGCGTTCGCAGACGAAGGTGAACGCCAAGGTCATCGAGGCGGCGAAGAATCTGAAGGTCGTCGGCCGCGCCGGTGTCGGGGTGGACAATGTGGACGTGGAGGCGGCGACGAAGCGTGGAGTGGTGGTGATGAATACGCCCGCGGGCAACACGATTTCCACGGCGGAGCACGCGTTCAGCCTCATGATGTCCATCTCGCGCAACATCCCGCAGGCGGACGCCTCGGTGAAGTCGGGCAAGTGGGATCGCAAGTCGTTCGAGGGTGTCGAACTTTACGGCAAGACGCTCGCCATTCTCGGCATGGGCCGCATCGGCACGGAGATCGCGCGGCGCGCGATTGCATTCGGGATGCGCGTGTATGCGTACGACCCGTATCTATCCGCGAGCCGCGCGCGCTCGTTGCAGGTGGAACTCGTCGAGCGTCTTGATGAGATCGTGCCACTGGCCGACTATATCACGATGCACATGCCGCTCACGGATGAGACGAAAAACATGCTGAACGCCGAGCGTCTCGCGAAGACGAAGAAGGGCGTGCGGATAATAAATTGCGCGAGAGGCGGACTGGTGGACGAGAAGGCGCTCTACGACGCGCTGAAGAGCCGTCAGGTCGCGGCCGCCGCGCTGGACGTTTATGAAGTGGAGCCGCTGCCGGCGGATTCCCCGCTGCGTTCGCTGCCGAACATCGTCCTCACGCCGCACCTCGGGGCGAGCACGGCGGAGGCGCAGGAGAATGTGGGCATCGAAGTCGCGCAGCAAATCCGTGCGATGCTGATGAGCGGCGAGGTCCGCAATGCCGTGAACATGCCGAACGTGGATGCGAAGACGCTCGCGATCATCGGGCCGCACATCCGCCTCGGCGCGCGCCTCGGCACGCTCATCCGCCAGATTGCCGCGAAGCGCTGCGACACGCTGAACATTAATTTTTCCGGGAAGATCAACGAGCACGACACGAACGCGATCACGCGCGCAATTCTGAAGAGTTTCCTGCACGCCGCGAGCGGCGGCGAGGCGAACGAGGTGAACGCGCCGGACTTTGCCAAGCAGCTCGGCCTGAAAGTGACCGAGAGCCGCGAGAGCAACGGCGGCGACTTTGCGGAACTCATCGAACTGACCGCGACCGGCGAGGGCGGATGGGTGAGCGTCGCGGGAACTTTCTTCGGCAATCAGGCACGCATCGTGAAGATGAACGGCCGTCACATCGAGGCGAAGCCCGATGGCGTGCTGCTGATCTACGAAAACAAGGATCGCCCCGGCATGGTCGGCTGGATCGGCAATCTGATGGGCAAGCATGGCGTGAACATCGCCAGCATGAGCCTCGGCCGCACCGAAGCCGGGGGCCTCGCGCTCGCCGTGCTGAACCTCGACAGTGTCCCCGGCGAAGCGGTTCTGAAGGAGATGCTCGCCGAGCCAGACATCAAGTCCGCGCAGGTCGTGCAGTTGTAGCCGCACTTTTAAGACGTGCGGCAGCAATGTGGGGCCGACGATTTGTCGGCCAAAAAGCGCGTGAGCCGAAGAGCTTTCCAAAGCCGCACTTCGCGCGTGCCTGCGCGTGCGGAAGGCTGCATCCGAACTCGCACAGGCCCGACCGCATCGTGCGATTCCACGCGCCGCCACTTTGCCGGACGCGCGTTGCCGACGAATCGTCGGCGCTACATTCCCGCTCGCGCCGCGCACGCCTCCACGTGTAAACGCGCGTGTGAAGTTTTCCATCCTCAGCAAAGCTCCAGCGGCGACACCGGGCGTCCGTCTTTTCACGACCGCGCAACGCAAGGCGTTGCCCCGCGGAATTTCGGAGGCTGAGCTTTCACTCAAGCCGGGCTCGCGCATTTTTCACCACGGCGAAAATGTGCTGTGCGTCGGCCTCGGCGACGCACCGAAGATCACCGCCGATGAGATGCGGCACGCGGCGGGCAGCGCGGCGATGGCGATGAAGCGCAGCGGGCGCACTCGGTTCACGCTGCACCTCGGCGAGTGGGCGCAGTTTGCGGGCGCCGCAGTCGAGGGCATGATGCTCGCGGACTACGCGAACGAGGAATTCAAGACGAAGCGCACCGCCGGCATCGAGCAGGTGGATGTGATCGTCGCCGCATCGCATGTCGCCGCTGCGAAGAAGGCCGCGCTGCTCGCGCACACGCTCGGTGAATTCACCAACCTCGCACGCGCCCTCGCGAACCGGCCTGGCAACGTCGTCTATCCTG
>JANXZI010000343.1 GCA_025355595.1 Spartobacteria bacterium | reverse complement strand
CGCGGGGCGTGCTCGTAGTTCAGCCACACGCAGATGCCCGTGAGTCCCGCACACACGATGAAGAGCGGCGCGAGCAGGCGCGGCACGCTGCGCCCCGTCGCCAGGATCGAGATGATTTCATTCGAGCGCGACATCTTGCTGAGGCTGTAAAGCAGCGCGAGGAGCACGCCCATCGGCGCGCTCAGCAGGATGAACCGCGGGAGCTGGTGGAGGTAATAGACGCCGATCAGCAGCACGCGCGAAGTGCCCTCGATGAAGTCGTTCCGGTTGTCGTAAAAATCGAAAATCGTGAGGATGCCGATGAAGCCGAGGAAGCAGAGCAGGAACGGCTCCAGAAAACTTCGCAGGACGTATCGGTCGAGGATTCGCATCAGGGGCGGGGATTCAGTCGCAATGCTGTCGTGCGGCAAAGCGAAAACATCGCGCTTTTCACGCGGGCGGAGCGTCTCCACGGTGCGGTCATGTCAGTGACTGTCGGAATTGATCTCGGAACCACAAATTCGCTCATCGGTGTGATGGAGGCGGGCTTTCCGATCCTGCTCGCCGACGAAAATGGCGAGCGGCTCACGCCGTCCGTCGTGCATTTTCCCGCGGAGGGCGCGGCGATTGTCGGTCGGCCGGCGGCGCGGATGCGCACGCTGGATCAGGAAAATACGATCTACTCGGCGAAGCGTTTCATCGGGCGGCGCGTCGGCGAGGAGGCGGATGATGTGGCGTACCGGCTTGCGGGTGAAAAGGGCGATCCGGTGATGATCCGTTCACGCGGTGCAAATCATGCACCGGAGGAAATTGCCGCCGAGATCCTGAAGAAGCTCCGCACCGATGCGGAGCGCGCGATGGGCGAGTCGGTCACGCGCGCAGTGATCACGGTGCCCGCGTATTTCAACGACGCGCAGCGCAATGCCACGAAGCGAGCAGGGGAGATGGCAGGATTCACCGTCGAGCGCATCGTGAACGAGCCGACCGCAGCCGCGCTTGCGTACGGACTGGATCGTCTCGGAGAACGCTCGAAGATCGCCGTGTTCGATCTCGGCGGAGGCACGTTCGACATTTCGATCCTCGAACTGAGCAACGGCGTCTTCCACGTGCTCTCGACGAATGGAAACACGCGACTAGGCGGCGACGATATTGACGCCGCGCTTATCGCGCATCTTGCGGAGCGCATCGAACATCCGCACGACGCGGCCGTGCTCGCACGACTGCGCGAGGCGGCGGTCGAGGTGAAGCACCGACTCTCGGAAAGCGAGACGGCCGACATCGAGCTGCCATTCGTCGCGGGGCGCAGCGTGTCATTGACCCTCACGCGCGCGGAGTTGGAGCGCATCGCCGCGCCCATCGTCGAGCGCACGCGCGCCCACTGCCTGCGCGCGATGGCGGATGCGAAAGTCACGCCTGCGGACCTCGACGAGATCATCCTCGTCGGCGGGCAGACGCGGATGCCGCTCGTGCGGCGGCTCGTCGCGGAGATTTTCGGCAAGCCCGCGAACACCTCGCAAAATCCCGACGAGGCGGTCGCGCTCGGCGCGGTCATCCAGGCGGGCATCCTCAGCGGCGCGGTGCAGAATGTCGTGCTGCTCGACATCACGCCGCTCTCGCTCGGCATCGAGACATTCGGCGGGCTGATGAGCGTCATCATCCCGCGCAACTCCACCATTCCGATCAAGCGCGGCGAGATGTTCACGAACGCCGTGAGCGGGCAGCGCTCGATGCTCGTGCGCGTGCTCCAGGGCGAGCGCGAGATGGCGCGCGACAACTGGGAGCTGGGAAAATTCGACCTCGAATTCGAGCAGGCGCCGAAGGGTCACGCGCGCGTTGGCGTGCAGTTCGAGATTGATGCAAACGGCATCCTGCGCGTCCTCGCGCGCGACACGAAGACCGGCCGCGAGCACACCGTGGAGATGACGAGCGCCGTGGACGTGAGCGACGAAGCTGTGGAAAAAATGCTGGAGGATTCGCTCGAACACGCCTTCGAGGACATGAACGACCGCGCCTTCACCGAGGCGAAATTGAAAGCTGACGAGATGCTCCCCGCCGTCCGCATAGCGCTCACGCAAGCTGGCGGCGAACTTTCCGCGGAGGAAAAATCCGCGATCACCGCGCGCGTCGCCGATGTGGAAGCCGCCATCGCCACCGGAGCCGCACAACCGCTGAAAAAAGCCGTCGCCGCCCTCGACGAAGCCACGCAGCGCCTCGCCGCGATCCTCGTCGAGCGCGCGGTGGGCGGGAGGTAATCGCATTTCGGAAAAAGGTCAGTATGAACCGCCAGCGGATGCGAGACTCTGCGGCTGCGGTTGAAATGCGGCGCGCATCTTCCGAGTCTCGCATTGCTTCATCGCCACCCATAGATTGCCACCATGCCCAGATCCTCATCGCCAGCCTTCATTTGCCATCGTCGCATGCAGTCGCGGCACGCTGACTGGAAACGGTTCCTGCGGGTGATGGTCGTCGCGATCTGCACGGCGGCTTCCGCCGCGCGGGCTCAGGGCTTGGCCCAGGCTTCGCTCGATGTGCGGGATCTCGATGCCGCGGCATTTTCGGAATGGACGGGTGGCAGTGAGCGGATGCTGGAGCCCGCGAAGGACGGGCCGACGCAGGCGCTGTGGACGCGCGGCAGCCATCCGGATTTCCGCGGTGTGACGTTCGGAGATTCCGTGACGCCGGGTGCGCGGCATCTGCGCGTCGGATTGAAAGCGCCGGTCACGGTCGGCTCGGTGCTCGTGCGCGGCGGCGGACGGCTCAGTGTGCCGAAGCCGGGTGCGGCGTATCCTGGCGATTTCGCACACGAGGCCGACTGGCTGCAGGCGGAGCGGATCAAAGGCGCGGAGATTTCGCACGCGGAGGTCGGGCGCGATGAAATTGCGATCTGGATTTTGCCGCCGGGGACGACGACCTGCGCGCTGCGTTTCACGCACATGGCGCAGGCGTCCGATCCGAAATATGCGGGGTGGCTCGCGGGCGCGCTGATCCTTCCCGCGCGGGTTGCGAACATCGCTCCGCAGGCGCTGGCAGCAGCGGGTTCGCGCGATGAGGCGGCGTCGAAATTTAACAACGAAAAAGACGATCAAAAACCGTGGGACAACGGAAAGGATGGCGCGGCGCAGGCGCTTTCGCCGGAGCATCCCGAGTGGCTCATGCTCGTATGGCCGCGCGCCGTTTCGCTGAGCGGCTTGCAGGCGGTGGGCGCGGGCTTCGGCGCGGCGGAGGTGCAGGTTTTTTCCGGTCGTGCGGGCATGCACCCGCGCGAGGCGAGCGATGCGGATTGGAAGACGATCAAGAGTTTCAGCAAACTGGAGAATGGCTACCCGGTGCAGCTTTGGCCGAACGCGATGGAGTTCGGCGAGACGGTCACGACACGCGCGCTGCGGCTGCGGATGACGGCTGTGACCAAGGAAGTGCATCCGCATTTGAAAGGCCGCACGGCGGACGGCAAACGCGTGTGGCTCGGCGAACTCATGGCGCTGCTGCCGCTCGGTAACGCGGAGCTGAAGACGGCACTGCTCCCGGTGGCGAAGATCGAGGATCCGCATCCGCCGATTGCCGTGCGTTTCAAGCTCGCGGAGCCGGGCTACGTCACGCTCGTGATCGAGGACGCCGAGGGGAAGCGCGTGCGCAATCTTGTTTCGGAAACTCGCTTTCCCGCGGGCGAAAACGTGGCGTGGTGGGACGGCACCGACGATCTCGGGCGCGATCACGATGCGGCGAAGCACGGGCTTTACCACATCCCCGAACAACCCGTTGCGCCGGGTGCGTATCGCGTGCGCGGACTTTTCCACAAGGGCATGGACCTGCGCTACGAATTCTCGATCTACAACTCCGGCGATCCCGCGTGGGAGACCGCCGACAAGTCCGGCGGCTGGCTTACGAACCACACGCCGCCGCAAGCCGTGGTCTTCGTCCCGGCGGAGAAAACGCCGGAGGGCAAGGCGATGGTTTACATCGGCAGCGCGGTGAGCGAAGGCGGCGCGGGACTGGCGTGGGTGGATCTCGACGGAAAAAAGATCGGCGGTCGCGGATGGATCGGCGGCAACTGGACCGCCGCGCCGCATCTCGCGCGAGACGCGGGGAAAAACGCGGTGCCGGATGTTTTCGCATATGTGGGCTCGACGTGGACGAGCGGCACGACAAACACGGACAGGGAGCACGGAGAATTGCGCATCACCGCGCTCACGGCGAAGGGCGACAAGCCGGTGATCAAACATCCGTTCACGCCACCCGCAGGCGACGAAGGCGACCACCACTGGATCGCCCAACTCGGCGGGATCGCCGCGCATGACGGACTGGTCGTCGCGAGCTTCAACAAGCTCGGCTCGCTGCTTTTTGTGGATGCGCGCACTGGCAAAACACTCGGCGAGGTGCCGGTGAAAAGTCCGCGTGGTCTCGCATTCGATGCGCAGGGCAGGCTGCTGGTGTCCTCTGAGAACAAGCTGCTTCGCTTTGATGCCGCAAGTTTGCCGCCGGGCGCGCAAGGACGTCCGGATGTTTCCGGCAGGATGCCGGAAACGGCAGGCAGGATGCCCGCGCTACCCAAGCATGCCGTCCTTGTTCCGAACGGTCTCAGTGATCCGCAGGGCATCACGCTCGACGCTGCGGGCCGCATCTACATCAGCGACCGCGGCGACTCGCATCAGGTGAAAGTCTTCTCGCCCGAGGGGAAATTTCTCCACGCGATCGGCCATGCAGGCGCGCCGAAGGCCGGGCCTTACGACTCGCTGCACATGAATAATCCGCACGGCCTCGCGGTGGATGAAAGGCAGCAGCTCTGGGTCGCAGAAAACGATTTCCAGCCGAAGCGCGTGAGCGTGTGGACGCTTGATGGAAAATTTGTGCGCGCCTTCTATGGCCCCGGACGATACGGCGGCGGCGGCACGCTCGACCCGCGCGACAAGACGCGGTTTTACTACGATGGCATCGAGTTCAAGCTCGACTGGAAGACGGGAGCGAATGAGCCCGCGGCGGTGTTCAGCCGATCCGGCCACGACGACGTGGAATCGCTTTTCCGCGCCGGTCCGCCGCAGACGCCGATTTATGCCGAGGGCCGACAATACATGACGAACTGCTACAACAGCAGCCCGACCGGCGGACATGCGAGCGCCACGATCTGGCTGATGAAAGATGGCGTCGCCGTGCCGGTGGCCGCATGTGGTCGCGCGAACGACTGGCCCGTCCTGAAAGCCGATGCATTCAAGGCGCGCTGGCCGCAGGGCGTAGATCCGAATGGAGACATGCAGAAAAACATGACCCTGTTTGTGTGGAGCGATCGGAATGGCGATGCGCGCGTGCAGCCAGGCGAAATAGCGATGGTGAAGACGAAGACCGGCGGCATCACGGTCGCGCAGGATCTGTCGTTCCTCGATGCGCGCGTGGATGACAAGGCGGTGCGTTTTGCGCCGAAGAGTTTCACCGCGCAGGGTGTGCCCGTCTATGATCTCAGCACAGGCGAGACGCTCGCGAATGGCGCGCAGTCGCCGGCGTCATCGGGTGGCGATCAAGTATTGATCGGCCCCGATAACTGGACGGTGCTCACCGTGGCGCCCGAGCCGTTCGCGCACGAAGGCTTCGGCGGATTGAAAAACGGCAAGCCGCTGTGGAGCTATCCGAGCCTCTGGCCGGGGCTGCATGCCTCGCACGAGGCGCCGGTGCCGGATCGCCCCGGCGAAGTGCTCGGCAGCACGCGGCTGCTCGGCGATTTCATCACGCCGCAGAAGGGCGACGCGGGGCCGGTGTGGGGCATCAATGGCAACATGGGCGACATGTATCTGCTCACGGCGGACGGCCTTTTTGTCGCGCAGCTTTTCCAAGATTCGCGCACCGGCCATCATTGGACGATGCCGAAGGCCGAGCGCGGCGCGCTGCTCAATGAGATCACGCTGCACGACGAAAACTTCTTCCCGACGATGACGCAGACCAGCGATGGTGCCGTCTATCTGATCGACGGCGGGCGCACGAGTCTCGTCCGCGTGGATGGCCTCGAAAATATCCGCCGCCTTCCGACGACCGAGCTGCGCGTGACGGCTGACGATCTGAAAACCGCCGCCGCATGGCGCGTGCAAGCCGAGGTTCAACGCCAGCTCACACGCGGCAGCGGCACGCTGAATGTGATGCTGCGAAAAGACGCGCCGGTCGTGGATGGCAAGCTCGACGACTGGGCCGGTGCCGACTGGGCGGTGATCGATCGCCGCGGCACCGCGGCGAATTTCAACAGCGACAGCAAGCCGTATGACATCACCGGCGCTGTCACCATCGTCGGCGACCGGCTCTACGCGGCATTCCGCACGCAGGATGCCGAGCTGCTGAAGAATTCCGGCGACACGCCGAACGCGCCTTTCAAAACCGGCGGCTGCCTCGACCTCATGCTCGGCACGAACGCCACCGCCGATCCGAAGCGTCCGCGTCCCGCCGCCGGTGACGAGCGGCTGCTCATCACGCAAGTCAAAGGCAAGACGCTCGCGCTGCTCTATCGCGCCGTCGTGCCGGGCACGAAGGAGCCGGTGCCGTTTTCCTCCCCGTGGCGCACGATCACGATCGACCGCGTGGATGACATCAGCGCCGAAGTGCAGCTCGCGATGAGCGTGGAGAAAAATGAAAAAGGCAAAGTCGCGAGTGCCTTTTACGAGCTGTCCGTGCCGCTCGCCGCGCTGGGGCTGAAGCCCGCCGACGGCCAGTCGATCAAAGCCGACATCGGCATCCTGCGCGGCAACGGATTCCAGACGCTCCAGCGCGTGTATTGGAACAACAAGGCCACCGCGATCACCGCCGACGTGCCGAGCGAGGCGGAACTCACACCCGCGCTGTGGGGCCGGTGGCTGTTTACGGGGAAGCGGTGATCAGCACGAGTGGCATCTCTCGGGTAGGGTGGGCGTCCGCGCCCGCCGTGCCGAGCGTCCCGCTCGGCACATCGGCAAAGGACAAACGCACCATTTGAATCATACACCCTGCGACGTCCGATGTCCGAC
>JANXZI010000286.1 GCA_025355595.1 Spartobacteria bacterium | reverse complement strand
CCGTCGATCGCCTGTTCGTCGATGATCGGATCGGCCAACTCCCGGCCGGCAATCCGGAGAAACTGGATGTACGCGCCCGGCAGGAAGTCACGGGTGCGCGGGCTGAGTACGAGGAGTCCGAGCACAGTGGGGCTCGGGGCATCGGCCGATGCGACCATTTTCGCCGCGGCCAGCCGCTGCTCGTATGTGCGCTCGTTCGCGGCCAGCACATCGGGGGCAACCGCCGCGGGAAGGTACTCGGCCTCAAACCGGCGGCGATCAAGGTCCGTGAGCGTAGCGCCCACAAAGGACCGTACGTCGTAAGGGCGGTCGCCGTGGCGACGGCGTTCGTTCAGGATGGCCTCATCCTGTGCGGTCGCGGTGTCGCGGCGCGGACCAACACGACCGCCCAGGTCCGCCGGGGACGCCAGGCCTCGGCGATCATTCCACTGCTCTGGCGGGCGCAGGCGCAGAACGAGACCGCGATCGCGCAAGACCCGCGCCACCCGGACCATCTGCTCGCCAGTTTCAACGACTACCGGCGCGGCGACGGCAACTGTGGCGAGGAGGGTGATCAGGAGGAGTATTTTCATGGCACCGTGATCGTGCGTTCCGCCGAGCGGGCGGGCAATCGCAAGTTTCCACAGGGCCATCGCATCGAAACGGAGGTCATTCTGAGGCGGAGCGATGCCCGTCGGGCGCAGGCGGCGGGCTTCGCGCAGCCGAAGAACCCCGTGAGTCCACGAGGATCGTTCCGTCAGTTCATTGCTTCATTCACCATCCTGCTTTCCACGGGATCCTTCACTGCGCATCGGCCCGCGCCGCCTGCGCCCACACCGATGCTCCGTTCAGGATGACCCCGTTTTTTTGATGCGATTGCTCTGCAAGTTTCCACCGCAAACTCCGGGCGGGCTATTCGCGCTCCTCGCGCAGTCGCATCGCTCGGGCATAAGGCGAGAGCGATTCCTCAATGTCCACCCACTGCACGACACCGTTCTCGTCCACGAAAAATTCCGCCCTCGCCCGCGTCTCCGTGCGCAGCGTGAAGCGCGTCATGCGGCGCACCTTGTCGCCGTGCTCGGCTGTCTCCTTCCCGGCGCATTCGAGCCAGTGAGGTTCGGCGATTCCTAAGTCCATATTCACGTCGTCGAAAATCCGATCGATCGTCCATGCGCCGCCGGCCTCGCGCGGCAGGAGCGTGACGATGCGCAGCAGCATGGCGATCGTGAAGCTGTTCGACGAAACGGCGACGGCATTCGCCGGATCATCCGGGCCGGAACCTTCAGACCTCAGCATCGCCTTCCCGCCCGCGACGACCAGTTGCTGCCTGTTCCGCGCCCGGCCTTCCTTGGTTTCGCCGACGATCTGCCTCAGCCGCAGCGGCGGATTTTTTTCCACGACGGTCGTGCGTTTCGCCGAGGCGTTCCCGCGAAGTTTCATCTCATCCTCGAAGGTCACGGCATCCTTCCCCACGACGGTCTTCGTCACCATGCGCCCCGCCTTGTCGTCGCCGCCGTCGCCGTTGAACTCCAGCAGATCATAGGTCCGCGGCGTGGCGTCGAGCGCGGCCGGATCCATCTTCACGGATTCCAGCGCAGGCGCGTGCCCCGGCTTCCGCCACGCTTGGAATGCAGGCGCGATTCCCGCGAGTGGCCGCTTTTCCGAGCGGAGGAAACCGATCTCCGAGAGCGACTCGATCGGAAAAGTAAGATCGCCCAGCACGTCGCTGCGGCACGACACCTTTCCGTCGCGCACACTGAACGCCTGCACCGTGAGCAGGCCCCGACCCGCGAGATGCAGGCGGACTCCCGGCACGGGCGGCACCGGCTTCGCGGCGAAATCCACCATCAGCGCGCGCTTCACGGGCAGCTCGATGGTGCCGATTTCGCACTTCAGAAAAATCGCGTCCGGCGTGATGCGCTCGACTGTGCCTGGCGTCTCGTCGCCGTTCGCGAGAGCCACCATTTCCGGCGGCACTTCCGGCGCGGGGATTTCCTTCGCGTCTTTTTTCTTCGGCATTTCCGGGATCGTCCCGGCCCACGGCGCGACCCACAGATTTGACAGGATGAGGCTTTCGGCCTGCGGCATGATGAACAGGCCTCGCCCGCGCTTCGGCGAATCCTTCGTGACCCGCGGCGTCGAGGTCAGCACGAGTTTTCCATCCACAAAGATCGCGATTTGCCCCGACCTGCGATCCGCGAGGAGACGGCAGCGGTGCGGCTTGCTCTCGTCGAACGTGTCGCCCAGTTCCGCGTGCGCCTCCCTCGCAGATGCGCCCTGCCGCGCCGGCTGTTCGCTGATCGTGATCGTGCCGCCGGAGCACTGAATCTCGATCCCCCCGCCGCGCCGGAGGTCGGCGAAAAGCTGAACCATGACACCCAACTGTCCCTTTGTGCTGCGCGCGTCGAAGCACACCTCGACCTTTTCCGGCAGCGTGGAAAACGTGCGCCCGAGCAGCAGGGTGCTCCCATCGGATTCGCCGCCACGATCCGATGTCTCCGCGAAAAATGCACCGTCGAGATAGCGCCACATGCTCCTGCTCGGACTCATGCTGCCGATTTGCGCGGCCTGCCCCTTCATCCACGCATCGCGATCCGCGACACCGTCCCACGCGGGCACCTCGCCAGCGGTGCCAAAGTAAAGATGGCCCACGCTCGCGCGATCGATCCGGAGACTTCCGAGCAGCGGCACTTTGAACAGCAGGTGCGCCGCATCGAGCGCCGCGACATCGCCGCCGAGCCAGTCGCCATTTCGGAAACGCACGGCGGCGCTTCCCGCGAGCGTCGCCGGTTCCGGTCGTTTCGCGAGCACCGTCCCGGCGACTGCGGCTGCGGCGAATTCGTGTTCCGCGCCGAGCACTGTGCGCCACTTCACCGCACCATCCGCGCCGGTGCCCGCGAACGAACCGCGCAGGATGTCGCCATTCGTGAAAACAAGCCGGTCCCTGATCGCGCCCGGCGCATGGTCTCGGCGCGGGAACACGACTGCTCGTACCGCCGCCACCGGGAGCGAGACTTCGCCGGCGAAGGATGTGCCGAGCCGAAGCTGCCCGTCGCGGATTTCGAGCGAGGCGACGTCAAACTCCCCGCGCTGCGCGAGGTGCAGCCGCGCGACTGAAGCAGCACGCGGCACCGCAGCATCGCCGCCCGCGAGGCGGAGGAAGATCGCTTCCTTCCGCGAAAACTCCTTCCCGGAAAATCGCACCGCGTCCCCGGTGATCGCCTCGACGCTCCCCGCGTGCCGACCCGGTGCGCCCGATGAGAGCAGATCCTTCCCGGCTTCCGCAGGCGTCGCATCGGGCTCGGGATTTCCGTCCCACGGCATGATGCGCAGGCGCACGAGCGGAAAATCGGGTGCCGTCGGCTGAAGCGAAAATGTGCAGCCTGGGAAAAATTTCTCGGTCCACGCCGATTTCCAGTCGGCGATTTTTTTGCCGTTCACAAAAGCGAGGATGCTCCCCGACTTCCGGTCGTGGAGAAAACGGTACGTCGTGATCTTCGGCGCATCCGCACCGAGCTTGATGACCCCGTTCAGCGACTTGCCCCCCCCGCGCTGTCGCTGCTCCCACAGCATGCCGGTGAGATTGTCCGCGCCCATCGAGACCGAAGCGCTGCTCACCTGCCCACCCTCTCCCGGATTCCCCCCTTCATTGGCGATCGCCAATGTGGTGTTTCCCCATTTCTCCGGGCTGATGTCGCTTGCGGAAATTTCCACATCCACCTTCTCTGGGAGGTTGAATTTCTTACTCAGCGGCGCATTCACCCCGCCGCGGTGGAACCACGATCCGCGCAGCTCCCACCCGTCGCCGTCCTCCCAGCCCTCGAACCCAAACTCGCGATCCGGCCCGTCGTACCCATCCGGCGCATCCGTCGGAGAAAGGCCGAGCCATCGCACCTTCGCACGCGGGACCGCGAGGCTCGCGCCGGCTCCGATTTGCACTTGGAATTTCCCATCCTCAAATGCGGAAACTTCGCCGCCGATCCAGCCACCGCCCGCGAGATGCAGCGTCGCTTTCGTCTTCTGCTCCGCCGCCGTGGGTGGAGCGCGAAAAATGATCCGCCGGATTTCGCCGAGGGAAAAAACGAACGGCTCTCCCGAGTCTGTGCGTTGGAGCACGACTTCATTGGCGGTCAGTTTCCACACGCGCCCGTGCATCCGCGTGTCGTCGGCAAATTCCACGACGTGCTCCTGTCCCGGCACCACCTTCGCCATTTCATCGGGCACCCGTTCGTCCTTCGCGATCGCGGGCGGCGACCCAAGACCGGGCACCTGAGGCGATTCCGGATCGTCGCCGCACGCCGCCGGCGCGACGGCGATGGTGAACGCCAGGGTCACGAGGGCAAAAGTGGCGGTCATCATCGGAAGGTGGAGTGGCAACGCACCAATTTTCCGCAGCGCGGTCAAAGGCAAACCGGATGGATTCCCGATCGCGCGGATATCGTCTTTGCCAAATTCGCCGCCGCGCGCAGAATGGTCGCTGAGAGCCACGCGCCCATGCCCATCTACGAATTTTTCTGCACCAGCAACCGCCGCATCTATTCCTTCTTCGCCCGCAGCCTGCGCTTCGCGGAAATCCTGCCGCGCTGCCCGGATAATCCAAAGTGGAAGCTGGAAAAAATGATCAGTGGCTTTGCGATCACCGGACGCGCGAAGGAGAAGACGGCGGATGCGCCGGGCGGCGACTTGGACGACGCAAAAATGGAGGCGGCGATGGGCGAGATGGAGCGGGAATTCGGACACGTCGCGGAGAGCGACAATCCCGATCCGCGCGCGCTGGCGAAGATGATGCGGCGCATGGGCGAACTCTCCGGCGCGAAAATGCCGGCGCAGATGGACGAGGTGATCGCGCGCCTGGAAAAGGGCGAGGATCCCGACAAGCTCGAAGCGGAGTACGGCGATGTATTTGACGCGATGGACGGCACGGATGACGCCGCGGGAGGCGACGAGAAGACCAAGGTGAAGACCCGCCGCGCGCGCCCCGTGACGCGCGACCCGAAGCTGTACGACATGGCGGAATTCTGCGAGTGACGCGGCGCGTTTCCTCCTCTCAACTTCCAACACTCAACTCTCAACCCGCCATGAAAGCCTCTCCGACCAACGTCCTCGGCACTCCGCTGGAATGCTGCTGCACCCATCCGATGACGGGATTTTTCCGCGACGGCTACTGTCGCACGGCGGCGAGCGACCGCGGCATGCACACGGTGTGCATCATCGCGACGGAGGAGTTCCTCGCATTCAGCAGCGCGCAGGGAAATGATCTCAGCACGCCCGTGCCGGAATTCGATTTTCCAGGGCTGGACGACGGCGACCGCTGGTGCCTGTGCGTGACCCGCTGGGCGGACGCGCTCAAGGCCGGCTGCGCGCCGCAGGTCGTGCTGGAGGCGACCCACATCTCGGCGCTGGAGTGGGTCTCGCTGGAGGATCTTCAAGCACACGCGGTCGCAAAGTAGTGTCACGTCTGCGGTGAAGTCACGGGTTGGCTTTCGAGTCCGGCGGCTGTGACTGGTGATTCGTGAATAGTGACTGGTCCTCCGGTTTTCACGAGGCGATCATGGCTGGATACCAGTCACTATTCACCAGTCACCAGTCACGCCCGCGGTGGCGCTCAGCGGAACTGCCGCCAGAACATGATGGCGGAGATCGTGAGGCCGATCGCCGTCACGAGAGTTCGCACGGCGCGCTGCGGGAGACGCTGGGAAAAATGCGCGCCGAGAAAATATCCACCGAGCGCGCCGACGCTCATCACGCCCGCCCGCGGCCAGTCAATGAGCCCGGCCCCGATGAACCACAGCGCGGCCACGATATTGATGAGGCAGCTCAGGATGTTCTTCAGCGCATTCATCTCGTGGATGTCGCGCAGCCCGAGGAAGCCGAGCGACGCGAGCATGAGGATGCCGATGCCCGCGCCGAAGTAGCCGCCGTACACTGAGACTGCGAGCTGGAAAATCACGGCGAGCCACACCGTGCGGTGATGCGGCGGTGCGTCCGCCTTTTCCGAAAATCCCGCGAAGCGCCGGAACGCGCCCTGCGCCAGAAAAAGGATCGTCGCGAAGAGGATGAGAAACGGCACGAGCCGCGCAAACACGCTCTCGCCCGTGCGCGTGAGCAGCACGCTGCCGAGCAGCCCGCCGAGCACGCTCACCGGCACGAAGCGCACGAGCCACGGCTTCACCGCGCCGACCTGCCGGCGGAAGCCGAAGATGCTCCCCGCCGTCCCGATCACGAGCGCGAGGGTGCTCGTGGCATTGGCGTCGCGCGTGGTGACGCCGAAAAAAATCAGCACCGGAAAAGTGATTAGCGTGCCGCCGCCTGCGACTGCATTGATCGCGCCCGCGACGGCCGCCGCCGCGGCGAGGCCGAGCATTTCAGCAGGCGACATCATGGGAGTTTCTCCGGAGGCTGGAGGATGGAAAAGGCGGGAGGCACGGGTGCGGGGTAGCATGAAGACCGTGCGCTTCGCCAACCGCAATACCTGCGGCGCACCCAGGGCAATCGCATCAAAACGAGCTGTCTGGTCGAGGAGCGGCAGGTGGGACATCTGGGGACGCCTGCGGCGGGCGCAACGTCCAACATCGAACACCTAACTTTTAACGCCCAACGATGTGCAGCCCGATGCCGGGTGTGTCGGCCCTTAAATGTTTGGTGTCAGACGTTCGATGTCAGACGTTGAGGCCCGCGCAGCGGCCTTCCGCCGGCGATCTCTGCACCGCAATATTTTTGATCCGATTGCCTTGGCGGCGCACCGTGCGGTTTCCGTCCGCCGAGCCACGGAACATCGCAGTGCCGCAATTTCCCGATCAGTCAGGCACGCGATCCGCTTATTTTATCCCTGCGAGCCATCCCGCCCGCGCCCGATGAACGAATCACCAGAGTCCAAGTGCCAGCAGCCTTCTGCCGCGGCGACGGCTTCGCCCGTGAAGCCAAGTCTGGGCGCGGCGCTCAGCGAAGACTACGATGCCGTGCAGACGGATCTGCGGCAGGCGAACGAACTCGCGGCAAGTCTCGAATCGCAGCTCGCGGGAAAATCCAAGGAGGTCATGCACATGAGATTTCTTTTCGATCAGACGAAGACGCACCTCGCGCACATGCAGGACGGCATCCACGCGATGCGGAAGGAGCGGCACAAGCTCGCGAACGAGGCCATGCGCGCGATGGGGCTGGACATCATGCTCAAGCGCGTGGCGGCGGAGCGCGACCGCTACAAGGCGGAACTCGAGGGCGTCCTCGAGGGGCTCGCCGCGGAGAAGGCTCCGCAGCCGCTGCGGTTCGACAAGCGCGATCACCAGATCGCGGAGCTGAGTTTCGAACTCATCAAGCTCCGCGAGGAAGTGGCTGCGCTGCGCAAGGCCAATGCGGGCCCGCCGGCGACTGCACCGCAGGCACCCGTGCCGGCGCAGCACCGCACTTTGAAAACCTCCGCCGATCACACCGCGTGGGACGAGCGCGAAATGGAAGTCATCCCGACTGAGCGCGTGCTCAACGGTCGCGCGAAAACTTGACTGTCCGCGCATCGTGCTCTTTCTGTTTCGCGGATTGCAGGCAATCCGCTGAAACATGAAACGCATCGGAATTCTCACAGCAGGCGGCGACACGCCCGCGCTCAACGCAACCATCCACGGCGCGGTCGTCCGCGCGAACGAACTTCGCATCGAAGTCTTCGGGCTGATGAAGGGCTTCAACAGCCTCTTCAATCCGAAGGTGCCGCACGTCCGCCTGAACCCGCTCTTCCAGACCATCCCGGAACTCGATCCCACCGTGGGCGGCACGCTCATCGGCTCGTCGCGCGACTTCGTGGATCCCGACGACAAGGCGCAGCTCGAGATCGTCGTCTCGCGCTTGCGTCGGCTGAAGATTGACGGGCTCATCTGCGTGGGCGGAGACGGCACGCTGAATGGCCTCCAGCCGCTCGCCGAACGCCTGCCAACGGTGCTCGCGCCCAAGACGATTGATAACGATCTCGGCCTGAACTACCCGAGCGAGCCGGACGAATATTTGCGCATCAGTGACCCGACCGCGCAGGGCGGCTTCAGCTACGGGCGCACAGAATCGCAGGCCGTGTTCGACCTTGAACAGGTGGTGAATTACGTCACGCCGGGCTACGCGACAGCGGTCTTTGTCTCCGCGAGCGGCGTCGAGCGCCTCCGCACGACGGCGGAGAGCCACCGTCGCATCGCCATCGTCGAGGTGATGGGTCGCCACTCCGGCTACATCGCGCTCGGCTCCTCGTACGGCAGGCCGGACATCGTGCTCGTCCCGGAAGTGCCGCTCGATCTCGAGCACCTCGCCGCGCGCGTGAAGCACATCTACGACCTGCAAAAAAACGTGGTCATCGTCTGCGGCGAGGGAATCGTGGACGCGCAGGGCAACGAACTCGGGGCGGAATCCCGGACCTTCGACCCCGCCGGAAATGTCGCGCTGAGCGGTGCCGCAGAAGCGCTGCGCGCCAAGCTGATCCAGATGCTTGGCGACAAATATTTTCGCGATTCCCGCCGCAGCGAATCCGCCCGCGAGGCCATCTTCACCCGCAAAGTCGGCCACACGCAGCGCGGCGGACGGCCGATCCTTTTCGACCGGTTCTACGCCGCGCAGCTCGGTGCCAAGAGCGTCGAACTCCTCAAGGACGGGCGCAACAACTCCGTCGCGGTGCTCCAGTACAGCAAGGCGAAGGGATTCAACGTCGAAGGCTACGACGCGAACCGCTTCCGCGACCGCTGGGGTCTCATCCACGCCCGGCAGATGCACCCCGCACTGTACGACGGGAAGCTGCTCAAGGCATCGCGCCTCGGCATCGAATACCTGCTCCCGATTTTCACCAATGCGATCGGCGAGGACGACATGGAGCACACGCGACAGACGCTCTTCGCGACTGGGAATCTCACGCAGCCGTACCATTCCATCAATACGGACATCAACAAACGCATCCGTTACCTCGCCGAGGAGCCCGCGGACCTCTGACGCGCGGGATTCGGAACAGCCTCCCCCCGCCGATGCCGCTCCCACAAATGGCGAAGTCCGTCCTCCTTCCGGTGCTGCTGCTGTGCATCGGGTGCCACCAGTGCCCGCTGTCTGCCGAGGAGAAAGGTCACTGGCCATCCTTCCGCGGACCGGATGCGAGCGGCGTGTCGGAAGGCATGAAGCTGCCGGACAAGTGGGACGCGGCGACGGGCGAAGGCATCCGGTTCAAAGTCGAGATCCCCGGCCTCGCACATTCGAGTCCGGTGATTTGGGGCGACAGGCTGTTCCTCACCACCGCGGTGAGCAGCAAAGGTGAAGCCTCCTTCAAGCCTGGGCTCTACGGCTCAGGCGAGGCATCCGAAGACCGCTCGGTGCATGAGTGGCAGATCCTGTGCATGGATAAGAAGACCGCCAAGATCCTCTGGACGAAGACCGCGACAAAGGGCGCCCCGAAGGACAAGCGCCACATCAAGGCGACCTATGCCAATGCCACGCCGGCGACCGACGGCGAGCATGTCGTCGCCCTCTTTGGATCCGAGGGGCTCTTTGCTTACACCGTCAAAGGCGAGTTTCTTTGGAAGAAGGATCTCGGGCGGATGGATGTCGGAGCCTATGACCTCCCGAGCTATGAATGGGGCACGGCGAGTTCCCCCATTATTTATGATGGCAAGGTCATCGTCCAATGCGACCAGCAGAAAGGATCCTTCCTGCTCGCGGCGGACTTGAAGACAGGCAAAACCGTCTGGACGACGCCACGGGAAGAACTGCCATCGTGGGGGACGCCCACCATTTATCCCGGCAAGGAGCGCGCAGAACTCATCACCAATGGCTCCAATTTCATCCGGGGCTACAATCCGGCGACCGGCGAGGAGCTATGGCGGCTCGGTGGCAGTTCAAAAATCACCGCGCCGACCCCGGTGTTTTCAGACGGCCTGATCATTGTCTCCAGCGGACGCGGGCCGCAGCGCCCGGTCTTCGCCATCCGCCCCGGTGCCACGGGCGACATCACGCTGCGGGACGGGGAAACCGGCAATAACTTCATAGCTTGGAGTAAAACGCGGCGGGGCGGTTACATGCCCACACCGCTCATCTATCGGAGTGAAGTCTATGTGCTGAATAACGACGGCATCCTTGCGTGTTTCGATTTGAAGAGCGGGACCGAACACTATGCTGATCGCGTGCCGCACCGCTCATTTGGCTTCAGCGCCTCGCCGGTGGCAGCCGATGGAAAGATCTATCTCGCAGGGGAGGATGGGCTGGTCTTTGTCCTGGAGGCCGGCACGAAACTCAAGCTCCTCGCCGTCAATCCGCTCGGCGAACCGCTCATGGCCAGCCCGGCGCTGTCGGATGGCACGCTCTATCTCCGCGGCAGCAGGCATTTGTTCGCCGTCGGAAAATGATCCGCTATATTCCGCCAAACATAACAACTGCATACGTCCATCTCGTGCTTATCCGGTGGCGTGAAAAAATAGGGAAGGAGAGGAAAAGCGGCGAGGTGGAGCGTGACCTCCGCGCACGCTTCGGAGGAGGGCGGCCCAGCGCGAGACCGGCAACGCGCCCGGAGGTCGCGTTCCACCGGGCTTCGCGCGCCGGCGAGCGTTCTGTCACGCAACCGGGTAAGCAGAGTCCATCTTATGAATAACTTACCTGTCGCCCTGCTTCCCTCAATCTGTGCCGCGATTTTTCTGAGCCTATCTGACTCATCCCTCGCTGACGAGGCTAACGCAAAGGCGGCTCCATCTGGCGCGGCTGCGGAAACGCTGGTTTTCCACACCGCATGGAAAGGCGAGCGCATCCCATTGCCGCCACCATTTGCGCCCGCGATGAAACTCAAGGGCATCGAGGAAATCCGTTTTGCGCCGGGTATGTTCGACGCCGCTTCCGACACATTCTTCACCTATGCCTTGGTGTTCTCAGTTCCCAAAGACCAGCAACTGACACCGCAGATGATCCAACAGGAAATCCTCGAATACTATCGCGGCCTGGCCGGGGCGATCCTGAAGGGCAAAGGCGTGGATGCGGACACCGGCAAGTTCACCTTCAAGCTCGAACAGGCCAAGGAGGCGACAGGCACCCCCGAGAAAGTCCCGGCCTCCGCAAAGGCCATCCAATACCACGGCGAACTGACCTGGGTGGAGCCCTTCGTCACGGCAAAGCCGCAGGTTCTGCATTTCGAAATCCAATCGTGGGCCGATCCTGTGCGGTCGCGGAACTATCTCTTTGTCTGCACTTCGCCGAAGGCCATCGGGGATTCCGATGCGACCTGGAAGGAACTGCGCACCATCCGCCGCACCTTCGAGGTGAAGGGGGCGTCTGGAAAGTAGAGTAGTTTAGGAACCTCGCCGCGACGAGGATTCCGAGTTCCAAGTTCAGAGTTCCAAGTTTAGCCCCGCGCAGCGGCTTCGCCATTCCAGAGGGCGCATCCAGATTCGCAACGCGCCTACGGCGGGCTGAACTTGGAAGTCAGAACTTGAAACTTGGAACTCTGAACGCGGCTACGCTCTTACTTAAAACGCTCTAAAACCGGGGCTCGGACGCTCACCCGCATCCGATCACCGAGACGCTGATCTCCCGCTGATGCACAGCGGCGCGATGCTCGAAAAGGAATATCCCCTGCCACGTCCCGAGCGTCATCTGCCCCGCGGTGACGGGGATCGTCTCGCTCGTGCGGGTGAGCACCATGCGGAGGTGCGAGGGCATGTCATCCGGCCCCTCGGCGGTGTGAACGAAGTAATCCGAGTCCTCCGGCACAAGGCGCTCGAAGAACTCGTGCAGATCCGTCCGCGCGGAAGGATCGGCATTTTCATAGATGATGAGCGAGGCGCTCGTGTGCCGGATGAAGACCGTCACGACGCCCGTCTTCACGCCGCTGTCGCGGACGATCCGCGCGACCTCGTCGGTGATCTCGCTGGTGCCCTTGCCGCGGGTGCGGATGGTGAATGAATCAGTGTGGGCCTTCACCGGATGCAGTTCAGGCGAGAGATGGGAACGCCGACCGGTGATCGACAGCGCCGCTCACTTTTTCGCCTTCAGCGCCTTGTGCTTCGCCTCGATGGTCTCGGTCTGAGTCTTCAGCACCGCGGCGACTTTTTCCGCCCATGCCTTGAGGTCGGCATCCTGGGCGGCCTTGGCCCCTTTTTCCGCCTCGGCAGCGCCCTTCTTCGACTCCTTGGCGAAAAGTTCGAAGAATGCCACGACCCATTTTTTCTCGTCCTTGTTCATCGTGCCCACCTTCGCGAGCGCCGCCTTGTCGGCGGGCGTGATGTCATTCGGGATGGTTCCGGTCTTTGTCTTCTTGTCGATGCTGCCGGGCACGCCGTGCTCTTGCGCCATGTTCACGCCGGGCGTGTAGAGTTCCGTGATTTCCTTGCCGAGCTTGCCGGCGAGCGTGACCAGCTCCGGGTCGCCCTCCTTCATTTTCCCGCGCAGTGTCTCGGAAGCTTTCAATTGAAACAGCATGGCCTCCGCGATGGTGATGTAAATGTGGGTGTCCGGCCCGGCAAAGGCCTTTGGTTTCGCAGGGGCGGTCAGCGCGGCGCCGGGGGCGGGCTTCCCGGCGGGCGCGGGCTGCGCATTTGCGCCGACGGCGAAACTGAGTGATGCGGTTCCGATGAGGGTGAGGCGGAGCGTTTTCATGGAGGTGTGGTCGTTGAGGGTTCGCCATATTTGAGGACAATGCGGCGCGCGGTGCAAGCGGGGAGCGCGGCGGGTGGATTTTGGACGCCCCACGCGTGGCGAAAAATACAAAGCATAAGATACAAAATCCAAAGGGCCAGCGACGGCTTTGGCCGGGCAGTGATTCCGGCGTTTGGCGTTTGGCTCTTGGATTTTGTAGTTTGCAATCTCGCTCCCCTCTGCCCCGCGCCCGACAATTTCCGCGAATTTTCCAGCGCACGTCTGAGCGCTTGCCATGCGGGGTTCAGACAGTAGATTCCGCCCGAGTTTCCCCCCGGCCACCGTCCTACATGAGCGCACTTTTTTTGAAACGATTCCTCCGCAGCCCCCTGAGCGTGGCTTCGATCATGCCGAGTTCCAAGACGCTCATCCGCAAGGTGTCCGACAAGATGGATCACAGCGTCCCGCGCGTCATCGCGGAATTCGGCCCCGGCGAGGGCTGCCACACCCGCGAGATCGTGCGCCGGATGCACGCGGATTCGCACCTGATGCTCTTCGAGATCGACGCCGAACTCTGCGAGCACCTCCGCAAACAGTTTGCCCACGAGCCGCGCGTCAGCGTCCACAACGAGGACTGCGTGAAGCTCCCCGAAGTGCTTTCCAGAAAAGGCCTGCCTCACTGCGACTACGTCGTCTCGGGCATCCCGTTCAGCATCTTGGACAAGGCGAAAAAGCGCGAGATCCTCGACCACACCTACTCCGTCCTCGCCCCGCAGGCGCACTCGGCCTTTATCATCTACCAAGTCACGAATGAACTGCGCTCGCGTGGCCATTGCGACCATTTCGCGCGCGCCGAGAGCGAATACTGCCTGATCAACATGCCGCCGATGTTCGTCACGAAATTCTTCAAGACGAAGGGGGAGAAGCCGCTGAACGGCCAGCACAAACACGGCCACGGAAACGGCCACGCCGTCGGCAGCGGCATCGCGCGCAACGGCTCGCACTGAACGAGCCCGGCTACGGCTTGCGGAAGCGGTAGTGTGAGACGTGCCACTCGTTGCCGTCGCGGTAGCCCCAGAGTTCTGCGCACGCGAGGAAGAAGACACGCCAGTAAGTCCACCAGCGTTTTGTTTTGTCCGCGCCGTAGGTGTGCTCGAAGAGGGGCCAGATTTCGGCGCGATTCGCGTCCATCTTGGCGAGCCAGGCTTCCGCAGTCTTTTCGTAATGGGTGCCGCTGACGCACCAGTGCTGCTCGATGCGGAGGTCGTCCTGGAAATAGAGCAGGAGGTCGTCGGAGGGCATTTGTCCTCCCGCGAAAAAGTAGCGGGTCATCCAGTCGTCGGGGCCTTTGTCCTCGTAGTGGTAGGCGTAGCGGCGGTGCGTGAAGATGTGGACGAAGAGCTTGCCGCCGGGGGCGAGCCAGCGGGCGATTTTTGCGAGCAGGAGCTGGTAGTTTTTCATGTGCTCAAACATCTCGACGCTCACGATGCGGTCGAATTGCGCGGGGATGTCGAAGACATTCATGTCGCAGGTGACGACGGTGAGGTGTTTGAAACCGCGCTGTGCAGCCTGCGCATCTATGTGCTCCTTTTGCGTGTGGGAATTTGAGACGACGGTGATCTCCGCTTGCGGATATTTTTCCGCCATCCACAGCGAGAGCGAGCCCCAGCCGCAGCCGAGTTCGAGGATGCGCTGGCCGTCGGTGAGTTCGGCGCGCTCGCAGGTGAGGGCGAGCATTTTTTCCTCGGCGGCATCGAGGGTCGCGATGCCGTCGGGCCACAGGCCGGAGCTGTACTTCAGCCGCTGGCCGAGGCAGAGTTGGTAGAAGCGCGTGGGCACTTCGTAGTGCTGCTCATTCGCATCGCGCGTCTGGATGGCGATGGGGCTTTGCTTCAGCCCGGCGATGTGCGCGAGGAGTGCGGCGCGTTGGTCCTCGACGTTGGCGCGGCGGTGTTCGCGGAGCGTGCCAGCGAGGAGTCGGCGGATGCCGGCGCGGATGAGGGCGTCGGGGATGAGGTTCGTCTCCAGCAGGCGGTCGAGTGAGATCATGGTTTGGAAGATTTACGGAACCACGGGATGAACACGCTCGTGGTGCGCTGATACTCGCGGTAGGCGTCGCCTTTGCTGCGCACCGCATGTTCCTCGGTGAGCGGGATGCCGGTCACTTTCCACAAAAAGTAGAGCATGAGCAGCGGGCAGATGATCGTAAGCCAGCCGAGGGGCGAGCCGAGTGCGACGAGGAAAAATGCCCACCAGATGAGTGACTCGAAAAAGTAATTCGGGTGACGCGAGTAGTGCCAGAGGCCGGCCTGGCAGACTTTGCCGCGATTGGCGGGGTCGGCCTTGAATTGCTTGAGCTGCCGATCCGCGAGTGCCTCTCCGCCGAGTGAGAAAATCGCGAGGGCGAGGCCCGCGATTTCGAGCATGCTGAGCTGCGGCGCGGTGTTGAAGCTCACGATGAGGAAGGGCAGCGAGAAGATTGCGACGAGCACGGCCTGCATCTGGAAGAAGACGTAAAACATGCCGGTGCCCGGCCAGCGTTTGCGAAGCGTCTCATAGCGCACGTCCTCCACAGGATGATGCCGCACGACGCGGATGAGAATGTAGGTGCCGAGACGCAGGCTCCACAGCACGCCGACGATGACAATGGGCCATTTGTGCGCCGCGATGCCGGGTGAGTTCAGCGCGTAGAACGGCGCGAGGATCGCAACGCCGTAGGACCATGCCACGTCGAGGAAGCCGTAGTTTTTCACCCGCACGCTGATCGTCCACGTGAGGCTGAAGTATGCGACTGCGATGAGCAGCCCGATGCCGAGGAGTATGAGCATGGCTCAGGTAGTGCGGGCATTCACTTTTTCCGCAGGAGCAACTGCTCCATCGTCGCGTTCGCGGGCAGGCGGAAAAGTTTGTTCAGCATGTAGAACGCCATCGCGATATTGCCGAGGAGCAGAATCGCGATGAGCCACACGACGCGCGCGACTTTGCTGGTCTCCTTGTAGGCGACCCACGCGTAGAACGTGAGGAAGGCGAAGTAGGTGTCGAACAGCGTGGCGATGAACCACGGGTGGGTGGCGACGGCGCGCGGCGTCTTCCACAGCGCAACGATGCTGCTCGCCCAGCCGGTGACGGCGAACATCGCGATGAGGACGACGATGAAGGCGATGCGGAGAAACCAGATCATGCGCAAGCCCGGAGGCGCGAGTTGTTCGGGCGCGTGTAAATGGCTTGCACGACGCTGATGTTCCGCATCGAGAACGCGGCCTCGCAGTATTGCAGGTAGTAGTTCCATTTGCGGATGAAGCGGTCGTCGAAGCCGAGTGCGCGCACTTCCACGACGCGGGCGCTGAAGGTGTCGAACCACATGCGCAGCGTGCGTGCGTAGCTGAGGCCGAGGTCTTCGAGGTGATGCAGAAAAAGATCGCCGGTGCGGTTCAGCGCCTGATTCACGCGACCGATGCTCAGCAGGAGCGACCCGGGAAAGATGTGCTTCTGGATCCAGTCCACCCCGCGCTTCAGCTCCGCGTGCCTGCTGTCGGGGACGGTGATATATTGCACGCCGACGAGGCCGTCGGGCTTCAGCAGCGAATGAATTTTTGCGAAGTAAGTTTCGAGGTAGCGGTCGCCGAGCGCTTCCATCATTTCGATCGATGCGACCTTGTCGAACTGGCCAGTGATGTTGCGATAATCCTCAAGCTGGATGTCCACTCGCGGAGCGATGCCCTCGCGCTTGAATCGCTCTTTCGCAAAATGGAACTGCTCGGAGGAGATCGTGACCGTCGTCACGCGGCAACCGTAGTTGCGCACAGCGTGGCAGGCGAAGCCGCCCCAGCCGCTGCCGATTTCGAGCACATGGTCGCCCGGCACGAGGCGCAGCTTGCGGCAGAGCGCGTCGTATTTTTCCGTCTGCGCGGATTCGAGCGTCTCATCCGGAGCGGTGAAAAGTGCGCTAGAGTAGGTCATCGTGGGGTCGAGCCACAGCCGGTAGAAATCGTTCCCGAGGTCGTAGTGCTCGGAGATATTCTGCCGCGCCGTGCGGACGCTGTTCGGGCGGAGGAGATGCAGCGTGCGGTTGTAAAACTTGAGGAGGTTCAGCGCGAAGGCGCGGGTCTTCGAGCCCGACATCGCGGGGGAGTTTTCGACATTGAGGATCGCCCACGCGATGACGCGCTCGACGGAGTCAGTGTCCCACTCGCCGTCCACGTAACTTTCGCCAAAGCCGACATCGCCGAAGAGCACGCAGCGTTTGAAAAATACGGCATCGCGCACGCGGATGACGGCGCTGATTTCCGAGCCGGGCGTGCCGATGGTGCGCACGGCACCGCCGGGAAGTTCGATGCGGAGGCAGCCCGCGGTCATCTTGCCGAGTGCGTCGAGCACGAGACGCTGGTAAAGGGTCGGGGACGCCTTCGCGGGAATCGGAGTGGAAGCGGTGAGGGTGTCGTTCATGGTTTTTTCCCGGCGATGGATGCGTGTGGGCGGAGCACGTCGCGCTGGAGTTCGGGACGCGCGGCCTTGCGGTGGAAGGGCAGTTTTTTTAGCCAAAGCCGGAAGGCGTGCCAGTGGATGAGGAAGATGACCTTCAGCGTGATGAGCGGATACTTGAGCGTGAACCACAGCAGGCGCGCGGTGGTGAGCGGTGCGCGCTGGCCGGTGAGCGCGGTGAGCAGCACGCGACGTTCGCCGTCGCGATCATCAATGTGGATGTCGAGCGTGTCGCCGGGGATGCGGAGTTTGAAATCGAACGCGAGGTCGAGCGCGGAAAAGGGCGAGACGTAGAAGTGCTTCGGCGTGATGAGCCGGAAGTTGCCTTCGCGGCCGCGCTCGCGGAGCAGGTAGGGCTTCATCTCGCGGAAGGTGTTGCCGACTTCCACGACGGCGCAGAGCGGAGTGCCCGCGGCGTCGGAGCAAAAATAAAACGACACGGGATTGAAAATATAGCCGAGGACGCGTGGCAGGGTCACGAGCACGATCCGACCATCGGCGGGGAATCGGACGCCGTTCTCCGCGAGATAAGCGACGAGGTTTTCCTTCGTTGTTTTGGTTTCGCCGCCGGCGAGCGTGAGATGATCGCGGTCGCGGAATGTGTAGAGGTTCCAGCGGTTGAGGCTGAAAAATGGAAGACGTTTCGCGAGCGCGGGCACTTCATCGAGATCGAGTGCGAACATGAAGATGCGGTAGCGGAAATGATGCTCCTTCGGCTCAAGCCGGTGGTGCATCACGGAGCACTCGTAGAGGCAGGAGTTCATGACCAGAGGGGCTCGCCGGTGATGGCGCGCGCGCATTCGAGTGCGCTGTTGAAGCCGTCCTCGTGAAAGCCGTATTTGAACCACGCGCCTGCATAGTACGTGGTCTGCTCGGGCACGATGCGATTGAGTTGCGGCAGTTCGCGCTGCGCGGCGATGGCTGCGAGATTGAAAAGCGGATGCTCGTATTCGATGCGGCGCAACACGCGGTCGGGCGCGATACGGTCGTGGCAATTCAGCGAGACGAAGTAGTCCGCGCGGTCGGAGACGCCTTGGAGACGGTTCATCCAATAGTGTGTGCTCGGAGCGCCGTCGGCGGCGATGCGGTAGTTCCACGAGGCCCAGCAGCGGCGCGTGCGCGGCATGAAGGATGGGTCGGTGTGCAGCGTCGCGGTGTTCGGCTGATACTCGAAATTACGCAGCAGCCGCGTCTCCATCCCGGTCGGATCCGCGAGCAATGCGAGCGCCTGATCCGCGTGGCACGCGAGGATCACTTTGTCGAACTCGCGCGAGGCTCCGTCGTCCGTGAAGACCTTCGCCTTTCCCGCGGCACGCTGCACTCGGACCGCTTTCTGTTTCAGCGCGACGCGGTCGCGAAATGGCGCGGTGATTTTTTCCACATACGACTTTGCGCCGCCCGTGACCGTGAGCCACGGGTGCTGCGTGTGCAGGCCGAGGAAGCCGTGATTGTGCCAGAAGCGCAGCAGCGTCGCCGCCGGAAAATCGAGCATGCGCTCCGGCGGCGTGCTCCACACGGCGCTGCTCATCGGCACGAGATAGCGTGCGAGAAAGTCGCCGCCGTAGCCGCGCGCGGCGACGTAATCGCGCAGGTTCATTTCGGCAAAGCGCGGATCGTCGAGCGCGGCGACGGCTTCGCTGTTGAAGCGGTTGATCTGCATCAGCATCCGCCAGTGGCGGACGTTCAGGAGATTGCGCCGCTGACCGAAAAGCAGGTTCAGACTGCCGCCGTTGTATTCGAGTCCGCTCGGCATGTGCTGCACGCTGAAGGACATCTCGGTCGGCTTCGTCGCCACGCCGAGTTCGCGGAAGAGCCGCGTGAGATTTGGATACGTGGCGTGATTGAACACCATGAAGCCCGTATCGATCGGCACGGCGCGGCCCGCTTCGTCCACGGTGATGGTGTTGGTATGTCCGCCGGCGTAGTCGTTCTGCTCATAGAGCGAGACGTCGTAGCGCGCGTGGAGAAAATGCGCGCAGCCGAGGCCGGCGATTCCGGTCCCGATGATGGCGAGCGTCCTCACTCTGCGGGCTCCATTTTTGCCGCCGCCGCCTCGGCGTAAATGCTCGCTGGCACTGGCTTCAGATCCCAGATGAGGCCGGTCCACGAGAGCGCTTTCAGCACGTAGAAGCTCACATCAATCTCCCACCAGTAGAAGCCCTGCCGCGCCGCACCCATGTAGCGGTGGTGGTTGTTGTGCCAGCCTTCGCCGAGCGTGATCGTCGCGAGCAGGAAACTGTTGCGGCTGTCGTCGGAAGTCTGGAAGCGGCGGCGGCCGACGACGTGCGCGAGAGAGTTCACGAAGAGCGTGCCGTGCAGTAGCACGACGGTGCTGACGAAAAACCCCCAGACAAAAATCTGCGCGCCCGACGTGCCGAGCTGTGGCCAGAGCGCATCGAGCAATGCCCCGAAACCGAACAGTGCGGCGCCGAAAAGCGCGGGCACGATGAGATCGAAGCGATTCAGGAAGACCAGCTCCGGAAACTTTGCGAGGTCGTTCACGCTCCGGTAGTCGGTGGGGAAATTCTTGCTCGTGGTCATCCACCCCATGTGCGCCCACCAGAAGCCGCGCAGCCCCGGCGAGTGCGCGTCCTCCTCGGTGTCGGAGTGCTTGTGATGATGCCTGTGCACCGACGCCCACCAAAGCGCGCCGCGCTGGATGGCAGTATTGCCGAGCACCGCAAAAATGAACTGCACCACGCGGCTCGTGCGAAAGGCGCGATGCGCAAAGTAGCGGTGATAGAACGCAGTGACCGCGAACATCCGCACGAGGTAAAGCGCAGCAGCCACCGCGATCGCGGACCAACTCCAACCCACGGCAATCACCAGCAAACAGCCAAAATGCAGGAACACAAAAGGCAACGCGCGCTGCCATTCGAAGCGATCGGGTTTTGCCCGCGCGGCTGCGGGGCCGCCGGGAAAATAATCCGAGTCGAACCACTGGCGCATCGTGATCAGCAGCGATTTAAGACCGCGAGCGGAAGACAACCGCGGCTGTGCCGGGGATTGCGTCGAGGCCGTGCTTGGATTGCCGGACAAAGGCAAGACAACGGGAGTCTCCGTTTCCTGGGGCGAACTGACTGCGACCTGCTGCGACCTAAAGTTGGCGAATTCCTTTTGCACGGTGATTTCAGTTTCTCTTCACAGTCGCGCCGACGCTGGGCGGCGGAACCTGCGGCACTTTGACAAACCGCGCCGGGTCGTAGCCTTGAGCCGCGAGCTTTTTCAAAATATCCTGATACGTCGCCTTGGGGAGCGTCTTCGCGCGGGCCATGATCCATCCGTAGTTCCGCGACGGATGGCCGACGACGGTCCAATGATACTGCGGGTCGAGATCGAGGACGAGGTAGTCCGCTGTGATGATTCCCAAAAAACGCACCCGCCATTCCGCGTTCGTCTTCCGATTATGCACGCGGGCGAGCGCCGTGATTTTTTTCTGCGGCGCATCGAAACTGCCCTTCCGAAAAGTGAACCAATTGTCGATCCGGCCATCGGGGCGGAGGGCGTAACTTTCGACGGAATCCACAAGCCCCTTCTCAGCAAAATACGGGATGTTCGCGATGACTCGCCAGTCGCCCATGTAGCGTTTCAGATCCACGTGCCCCACGGTTCGCAGCGGCTGCGAAGGAGTCTTCACCGTGGACGCGCAGCCGACCAGTGAAGCCAATCCAGCCACGACACTCGCCATGGCGGGAATCCGTGCGAAGAAACATGAGCGCGAAGTCGGCAGAGTTTGAATTGAACGCTGGGCTGTCATTTTGGAATCGAATGAGCAGGAGATGCCCGGTCGATGTCATTCGCTTCCGTGGCCTGCTCGGATGCACTTGGAAGACCACGAATAAATATTACGGAAAGTTGCATCCAGATTGCAGAGCTGCCCGTAGCCCGCTTATGACTCGTCTTGCCAATCCCTCTCACCGATGATCCCCGAGACTCTCCAAGACCGAGCCGCGCAATATGCCTCTGGGAGCATGACGCCCGTTGAACGGGAGCAGTTTGATCTGATTCTGGAATTCCATGACGAGCTTCGTGAGTTCGGCGCCGAACTGTCCGAGGTCGCCGCAGCGGTGACCCTCGCCACGCTGCCCGCAAATCCGGTGCTCCCGTCGCCGGGGATCAAGGCGCGCATCCTCGCGAAACTTTCCGAGCATCCGCAGCAGACATCTTCAGAGGGCTTCGTGGTGTGCGGCACTGATGGCCTTGTCCGATGGGTCAATCCGGCCTTCACCGAGATGTGCGGCTACACCGTTGATGAATTGCGCGGGAAAAATCTCGGCCCGATCCTGCAAGGCGAGAAAACTGATCGCGAGACGGCCGCCCGGATGCGCAACGCGGTGAAGGCGTATCAGCCGTGCCGCGAGACGATCCTCAACTACCACAAGAACGGCGATCCTTATTGGGTGGAAATCGCCATCACGCCGATCCTCGACGATGCGGGTGAACCGCTCTGGCTGGTCGCCCGCGAGCATGAGCGCGCGGATCTTTTGCCCGCCTGAAACAGGCCGAATTTTTTAGCGGAGCGGCCTGCGCGCCGGAATTGAAAAGCCGAGGACGGACGGCTTCACCGACCATTCTGTCATGCACTTTGAACGCGGCTTCGGAATGTCGGGGGAATGCGGCGACCGTTGGCCGCCGTCTCAACAGCGGGGACCGAGCAGCTCCTTCAGCCGCATCATCCCGCGGCGGATGCGCGCCTTCACCGTCCCGAGCGGCTCGCCGAGTCGCTCGGAGATTTCCGTCTGCGTGAGGGAAGAAAAGAACGCGAGTTCGATCGCCTCGCGCTGATCCTTCGAGAGCTTCTGGATCGCGGCGCGCACGAGCCCGCCCGTCTCGACGGACGAGACCGCGTCGAAGGAACTCCGGTCATCGAACTGGTCCACCGTCTCGGATTCGTGCAGCAGATCATCCTGCAGCCGGTTCCTACGCTGCGTACTCCGCAGGCGATCGATAGACTTGTTCCGCGTGAGCGTGATGGCCCAAGTCATCGGCTTCCCGCGTGCGGAATCATAGAGCGCCGCCTTTTCCCAGATCTGGATGAACACATCCTGCAGGACGTCTTCCGCAGCCTCGCGATTGTTCAGCACGCGATAGGCGGTGGAAAAAAGGACGCCCGAAAAGCGATCATAAAGCGCCTCGAAACTCTGACGGTCCCCCTGCCCGATCTTCTGCAAGAGATCGATCTCGGCGCTCAGTTCAATTTCGGAATCTGGGTCCATGCGGTCTGTTTATGCGGCAGGTTTCCCATGCCGACAATCGAAACTGGATTCCAAATTCCGGCCGCGGATACAGCTACGGTGGTCAGTCGCTCGCCTCGGAGTGTCCGGTCTTTTCGCGCTGTGGCCGGTGTTCGCATTTTGCTTTCGCGCTTCACGGCAGTCGGGCCTGCTTCCGCCGGGTGCGGAGCGTGTCATTCCTTGCGCCCACGGCTGCTTCATACGAGAAGACGCCCATGCAACGCCGCGTCGAACCGGAACTCCTCGACACGCTTCCCGCAGACGATTCCGCAGCGCAGCGGAGCCGCCGCGAACTGCGGCTCATCAATGCCATCATGGGCAACCACCGCCACCTTGCGCGAGAAGTGCGGCGCTCCCTCCGCCCCGGTTGGCGGGTGCTGGAACTCGGCGCGGGCGATGGCACGTTCGGCACCCGGCTCATCGCCGCCGGGATCGGCAGGCCGCAGGAAATCACCGGATTCGATCTCGCGCCGCGCCCGGCCACTTGGCCGAAGGATGCGGCATGGGTGCAGGGCGACGTTTTCGCCCGCGCACTACCCCCGGCGGAGATCGTCACCGCAAATTTGTTCCTTCACCATTTCACACCCGAGGCACTTGCGCTGCTGGGATCCCGCCTGCCGGCGGAATGCCGCGTCATCCTCGCACGGGAGCCGGCCCGTCGTCGTCGGCACCTCGCGCAGGGGGCATTGCTCTCGGTGCTCGCGCTGCTGAGTCGTGTCACGCGGCACGACATGCGGGTGAGCATTCGCGCGGGTTTCCTCGGCGATGAACTGCCGCGGGCGCTCGGGCTGGGCGGCTGGAAATGGGAGACATCCGCCACCTTTCTTGGCGCGTATCAGTTGCGCGCATTTCGGAAATGATTCTCCCACTCACCATCGTCGGCGGCGGTCTCGCCGGACTCTCCCTCGGCATCGCGCTGCGCTCCCGCGGTGTGCCGGTGCGGGTGGTCGAGGCGGCCAGCTATCCGCGCCATCGCGTGTGTGGCGAGTTCATCTCCGGCATTGCCGACGCGGAACTCGATGCCCTCGGCATCCGCGATCTTTTCGCTGGTGCGCCGCGGCCCGCCACCACCGCCTGGTTCGACGGCGCCCGCCCGATGTGGTCGCGCACACTGCCATCGCCCGCGTACGGTCTCAGTCGGTATTTTCTCGATGCCGCCCTCGCCGATCGCTTCAGCGCGCTCGGCGGCGAGCTGCGTTGCGGCGAGAGATTCGAGGACGGCGGCGAGGGCTGCGTGTGGGCGGCCGGCCGCGCAAAGGAGGAGTCCGGATGGCTCGGCCTCAAGGCGCATTTCAGCGATCTTCCGCTCTCCGCGGATTTGGAAATCCATTTGAAAAATGGCGGCTACGTCGGTCTCACCCGCGTGGAAAATGGGCGCGTGAATGTGTGCGGCCTCTTTCGCCGAAGCGAGTCCGTGAGTGGTGGTCACGCGCTCATCGCGGCAACGCGTGAAGCCGGCCTCACCCGGCTCGCCGAGCGACTGGGCGAGGCGCGCCCGGTCGAGGGTTCGCTGAAAGGTGTGAGCCATTTTTCCCTCGGCTGGCAGCGTCGGCGTGACGACGGGCGCATCACCATCGGCGATTCGGCGGCGATGATTCCGCCCTTCAGCGGGAACGGGATGACGATGGCCTTCCAGAGTGCGCTCGCCGCCGTGGAACCGCTCACCCAATGGAGCGCCGGAGCGATCGGATGGCGCGATGCCTCGACGAAAATCCGGGCCGCGCATCACCGGATCTTCGCGCGCAGGCTCGGCTGGGCGCGCGTGTTGCAGGCTTTGCTGATGCACCCGTTTGGTCGGAAAATTTCGGCGCTGCTGCTCTCCCTCGGCATCGTCCGCTTTGAAACGCTGTATCAAAAAGTCCGATGAATCCGCCAATCGCACCGCGCGCCATTGTCCGCGCGCCCATCCGGCAAGTGCATTCCTGATCTCGCCACCATGAATCTTGCCAGCATCGCCACCGCACTGCCCGAACGCTCCTGGACCCAGCGGGAATGTTGGGAGACCCTGCGCGACTCGCCATCCGTGCGCGCTCTGAAGCCGCGATCACGTGGCATCCTCGAGTCCGTCCTGCTCGGCGACAGCGGCATTGAACGCCGGCATTTTTCCGCGGAGCGGCTCGCCGACCTCCTGGATCGCAGCGCGCAGGATCTCAGCGAGACATTCGAGCGCGAGGCGGCCCGCCTCGGCGCGCGGGCACTCAGCGGGGCGATGGAAAAGGCGAACGTCGGCGAGGTGGACGCACTCTTTGTCTGCACCTGCACGGGCTATCTCTGCCCCGGCCTGAGCAGCCACATCGCGGAGTCCACCGGCCTTTCCCCGTCGGCTTATCTTATGGATGTGACGGGCGCGGGCTGCGGTGCCGCCATCCCCACGATACGCGCGGCCAGCAACTATCTTGCGGCGCATCCCGGTCATCGCGCGGCCGTCGTCGCGGTCGAGGTTTGTTCCGCCGCGTTCTATATGGATAACGATCCGGGCGTGCTCATCAGCCTCTGTCTTTTCGGGGACGGCGCGGCTGCCGTCGTGCTCGATGGCCACGCCGGTGGCGGCTGGCGTTTCGGCGATTTCCGCTCGCTGCATCTTCCGGCGGAGCGGGAGAAAATCCGCTTCGTCAATCGCGGCGGCAAGCTCTGCAACCAGCTTCACCGTGCCGTGCCCGAGGTCGCGGCGGGCGCGGTGGCGGCACTTTTTCCAAAGGCCAATGGCCATGCCGCGCCGCAAATCATCAGCCACACGGGCGGACGCGACGTGCTGGATGCGATCCGCGCACGACTGCCCGGCCATCCGCTGGCCGAGGCGGAAATAGTCCTCCGCGAGTGCGGGAATATGAGCAGCCCGTCGGTGCTTTTCGCCGCGGAGCGAGCGCTGGCGGCGAACGCGAGTACGCCGGACCGCCTGTGGCTCGTCTCATTCGGCGCGGGCTTCGCCTGCCACGCCTGCACGCTCGAACGCTGATTGCAGCTCCTGCCGTGGCCCGAGCCAATCCCGGAGCTTCATCATCCCCCGGCGGCTCGCTCAGTCGTTCGGAAATTCCCGTCTGCGTGAGCGGGAATTTGGGCGCGGCGGATTTTGGTTTCCGCGGTGACTTTTCGTGCCGCACGTCGCGAGACGAACATGCTCTCGCACATCCAGGCTGAAGCGGGAGGCGTAACCCTCCTGTCCCAATGAATCAATTCACCCCACCTTCCCGCGTCTGGCTCATCACCGGCTGTTCGAGCGGCTTTGGCCTCGCCCTCGCCACAGCGATCCTCTCGCGCGGGCAACGGGTCGTCGCCACTGCGCGCCGACTGGAATCCCTCGCCGATCTCGCCTCGCGCCATCCAGAGACCTGCCGCGCAATCGCGCTCGACGTCATTGATTTCGCGCAGGTGAAAAGCGCAGTCGCGGAAGCAGCCGCTGCCTTTGGGAGGATGGATGTCGTGGTGAACAACGCGGGCTACGGTCTCGTCGGTGCCTTCGAGGAACTCGGTGAGGAGCAGATCGCCCGCAATTTCAAGGTGAACTTTTTCGGCGCGCTGGAAGTCATCCGCGCAGCACTGCCGATTCTCCGCGCGCAAGGCAGTGGCCACATCGTGAACATTTCCGCCGCCGCAGTT
>JANXZI010000282.1 GCA_025355595.1 Spartobacteria bacterium | reverse complement strand
CCGACACCAGCCTCACCTGCGGCCGCAGCGAAAGGCCATTCGGCGACACGCCGCGGAAAATCACATTCGCACCGCCCTCTGCACCGCCGGCGCGCGGCAGATACGCGGTGACGAGCGCATCCGCGGAGATGAGCGGCCGGTCCGCGTCGTCGCGGGAAATTTCCTCCGCGTATTGGATCGAGCGCAAGTCATCGAGCCCGATCTGGCTGGTGGCTTCGGAGTCCGATCCCTTGCGGACGACGAGGAGGTTGCGCGGATCGCCGGTCGCGACTCCGGATCGCTCCAGCCCGTCCGCGAGCGCCTGCATGATGATCCACACGAGCACGACCAGCGCGATGCCGAGCACCGTGGCGATCGTCGAGCGCCAGCGGACGAAGACATTGCGGAGGCTGTATTGGATCGGCAGGGCCATGGGGGACAATTCAACATTCAACATCCGACAGTGAACATTCAAACATTCGGCATTGGCTGGCTGTTGGAGGTCGGATGTTCGCGCAGCGCCCGGCGAATAAGCGGTTGACCGCACGGTGCGCGGCCTGTAACTGCACGCCCTCACTTTTCCAACCACACCTTTCAACGAACATGGGCAAGCAATACAACAAAATCGAAAAGAAGCGCCGCCGCACAAATTACCTTCTCCGCCGCAAGGCGAAGGCGCTGGCTGCCGGCAAGACCGTGAAGGTGCGCGCGAAGCGCCCTGCAAAGAAGAAGGCCGCTGCGGCTGCCGCCTAGTTTTTTCCGCGGCGGTGGCCTCGCCCACGCCCGGTTTTTCGCAGTTCTGCGGGTGAGGAATAGCGATGCGCTATCTCCTCGTTGATGCACACAGTGCGATTTTTTCGTGGCCGGATCTGCACGATCTCCACGGGCGCAACGCGCTCGCCGCGCGTGAGGGGCTGACGCGGAGGCTCACGGCATACCAGGATGCGTCCGGCGTGCGCGTGGTCGTGGTTTTCGACGGGAAGGGTGCAAAATCAAATTCGGAAACCGCGCCGGGTGGCGTGCAGGTTTTCTATTCGGGCGGAGGGAAGACGGCGGACTGCATCATCGAACGCCTCGCGGCGAAGTACGCGAGCGAACACGAGATCACCGTCGCGACGAATGACCGTCTCGTGCAGCAGACGGTGATCACGTTTGGCGGTCTCGCGATCTCCGTGGATGCGCTACGGGATTTGATCGGTGAAGCGGATCGCGATGTGGCGCGAAGAATCCGGCGGATGAGGCGGCGGTGAAATCAGAGCAACAGTTCGCCGAGAACAATCGCTGCAACGCCGCCGCCCCACAGCCAAATCAGAAAATTAAAACGGCGCATCGCGTCGCGGAGGCCCATGAATGGAACTATCAGGTTTATGATTCCGCGCATTAAGCTGTCTGCAAAACCGCAGAACACGATGCCGAGGTAGCCGAGAAGAAGCGAGATGACTCCGGCATAAACCAAGACTGTTCCGATAATCTTCATGGGTGATGCGGAGGATTGCTGGTGGAGATGCGAGCCGGTAAATTATTTCCCCCGCTTCCCTCCGATGAGCCGGACGAGAAGCTGGCCCAGCACGACTTCGGTTTCCGTTGGCGAGGAGACGAGTGCGACATTCGCATCGAGGCACGCCTTCAGGCCGCGTTGCAATTCCGGCAGCGCGAAATTGCGCGCACCCGCGGCGGCAAAGCCGAGCGCAAAGGCGTTCAGCTTGCCTTCCTTCGTCCGCGGGAGATGCGCGGTGGCGGCTGAGGGGAGCCGATCGAGCGCGCTGCCAAAGTGGAACGGATTGGCCGGCGGCGCGAGCTTGTGGCGCACGAGGAGATCCTTCGCGAGCAGCAGATTTCGCACGGTCGGGATGATCGTCGCGAGGAGGATGCCGATGGCCTTTTCGCCATTGAACATGAGCTGCGCGAGAAGCTCCTGTGCGCGCGGGAGCTGGCGCGAGGAGATCGCATTGCCCAGCTCGAAGATGACGCCGGCGCGGGACATCGGCGTGAGCGTGCGCACATCGTCCTGCGTCACGCGCCGCGTCTCCTTGCCAAGATACAAGTCGAGCTTTTCGAGTTCGCCCGAAATCGCGTAGCGATCGCCGCCGGTGTAGAGCGTGAAAAGTTCCAGCGCATCGTCGTCGAAGCCCAGCCCCTTGGCGTCCGCGATGTCGGTGCAGAGGCGCATCGCTGCCTGCTCCCAGCCCTGTTTCGACGAGTCAATGCGGTCGTGCATCTGCACCTCGGCGATCTTGCCGAGCGTCTTGAAAAAGGTGCGCCGCTTGTCAATCGCGCCGCCGCTGATCAGCAGGCGCGTGCCGTCCGGCAGGGGCTTCTGGAGCAGGGCGGTGAATTTCTCCACCGCATCGAGCGTGGCCTGCGCGCCGCCGGTGCGGTCGTCTGCGAAAAAATTTACATCCTTCAGCCACACGAGCTTCTCGCCGCCGAAAAAGCCGAACGTGTTCAGCGCCTCGATCGTCTGGTAGATCCGCTGCGCCGCCTCGTCCGCATTGCCCGCCTGCCCGCTGATGATCTCCTGCCCGAAGTCGCCCGGCGGTGTGAGCTTTTCCGCCAACTCCCGCGCCACGCGCTTCACCTCGAAATCGTCCGTCCCGAGGATCACGTGGATGGGAGCGGCGTGGTTTTTCAAAGTGTTTTCAAGGTGTCGTGGGAATGAGCGGCGATGTCGCGTAGCTCTTAAACTCCCGTTCGACGGCCTCCAAGTTCAGAAAGCGGTTGCCAAAATGATTTCGCGCGGCGGTCTCGAAGCGCGCGCCCTTTCCCATCGCGTCGAGGAACGTGAGAAAGCCGCCGCGGTCCGACGCGCACAGGAAGCGCACGAGCTTCTGCGACTCCTCGTAAAATGCCACGATGCGTTCCTTTTCTTCCGGGTAGGTCATCGCGCCGGTGAGTTCCGCCACGGGCACGTAATGGCCCTCTTTCACCATGTTCGCACGCGGCCGCGCACTGTATCCGCGCGCGCGGAAAAATGCCGCGCGGCACCGCGCCGCCGCGTATTCCGCGAAGCCCTCGTTCAGCCACAGCGGGATGCCTGCGCCGAAGAAGCGATAGATCACGAGGTGCGTGATCTCGTGCGGCAGCGTCCCGTTTTCGGATTTCCATCCGGGGTTGCGGCGCACGAAGAGCGCGCCGTCCGAGTGGATGCCGCCCGTCCACGGATCCAGTCCGCCGAACTTTTGAAACGCCTTCCAATCATCCGCGTCATCGAACAGGAACAGGTGGCACTTCCGCTCCCACGCGGTCGTGTCTTTGCCGAGTTCCGTGGCGATCACGCGATAGTAAAATTCCGCCTCGACCGAGACGACCGAGGCCATCGGGCGGTCGAAAAAATGATAGATGAAATGTTCGGTCTCCGCATGCTTCCACTCGCCTGCGCGGACTTGGAGCGCCTTCTGCCCGAGGCCCGTGAGCGCGCGGTCCGACAGGCGCTCGAACGGAATCTCCGGAACGGCACCGATGGCCGGCGCATCGTCGGCGAACGCCGCGACGGTGAAAAAAATGAGGCCGAGAAGGAATCGCATCACACTGACAGAGGCACTCGCCGTGCCATCGCGCGAGACGAGTTGCGGCAGCTTCGCGGCGGCGGCGGCGACGCACGCCGCCCCAGGCTACGCGCCGCCGTCGCTCAGTCGCTTCTTCGGCGCGTCGTGCAGCAGTGTATGCGCTTCCGCGAGTACCTGCGGGATGCGATCGGCGAATGGGTTCCGGGCGCACGCGGCGCGCACTTTTTCGGCATCGAAGGTTGCGGCATTTGCGCCGGGGAACCAGTGGCCGGCGTTGCCCATGAGATTGTATCGCATCTTGCCCCAGTCGGTGAGGCCGAGGCCGCGCGCGTAGGTGTGGAGGCGGATGATTTCCTGCACATTCACCTCGCCGGGGACATCCACGTAGTTTGGCAGGTTCTCGCTCCAGCGCGCACACCAGTCTGCGCCGAGCACCTCCTGCATCGCGGCACGCAGGCGCTGCTCGATGGGAGCGGTCATTTCCGCCGCGCGATCGTAGTGCGCGAGCGCGGCGATGTGCTCGTCAAAGTCGGACGGCTTTGCCGCGCCGAGGCTCAGCGTGTGGACTTCCGGGCGCGCGAGGCACCACAGGTCGTTCCACTGCATCGGCGGGAGCGGCGCGCAGAGATCCACGAGTGAAGGCGGCGGTGCGTAGAGTTTTCCGCCCTTGTCGTTCGGGCTGATGATGAACACGCCCATGTCGTGCGCGGTCGCCGCCTGCACCGCGCGCCAGTTCAGCTCGTTCACGAAATACCAGTGCAGGTTCACGTAGTCGAAGGCGTCGCTCTCGATCGCTTTCACGATGAGGTCCGTCGTCGCGTGCGTGCTGAAGCCGATGAACCGGCAGCGCCCCTCGCGCTGGAGCTTGCGCGCCTCGTCGAGGCAGCCGCCCTGGCGCATCGTCCAGTCGAGCAGTTCGGCGTTATTGATGCCGTGCATTGAGAGAAGGTCCACCTGATCGAGCTTCAGATACGCCATGGATTTCTCGAACGTCTCGCGGAACTCCCGCGCCGTTGCAAAGGGCGCGATTTTCGTCTGCACGATCATCTTCTCGCGCGGCAGGCGCGGCAGGATCCACCCGAGCTGCATCTCGCTGCTACCATAGCCGCGCGCCGTCTCGATGTGGTTGATGCCCAGCTCCAGCGAACGCAGGATCGTCGCCTCCAGGTTCCGCTGTCCCGCCTCGTCCACGGCCTCCGGCTTCACATCATCCCAGCTCTGCTGGTAGCGCATCCCCCCGCAGGAAAAGACGGGCATCTGCAAATTCGTGCGACCGAAGCGGCGGTAATACATGCGTGCCTTATGCCGAAAGTGCGCGTTCCACGGCAAGGCCGCTCATCGTATTCCGCTGGTCAGGCGCATCAAATCGAGGTGCCAGCCCGAGAAGGAGCAGTGCCCCGGCGAGCGACGCGCACGACTTGCGCCGCACTAAGTATCCAGCGCCCGCCGGGTCATACCGCGACCCACCCAATCATCACTCCCATGAAACGCATCCCCGCATCGTCCGCCGTCCTGCTTTGCCTCGTCACCGCATGGTGCGCGCCTGTGCTCCACGCGGAGGTGAAGCTCGCGAAGCCTTTCACCCCGCACATGGTTCTCCAGCGCGGGATGGACGTTCCTGTGTGGGGCACCGCGGCTCCTGGCGAGAAAGTCACCGTCACCTTTTCCGGCCAGAGCAAAAGTGCAACCGCCGACGACAAGGGCGCGTGGCGCGTGAAACTCGCGCCGCTCACCGCGAGCACGCAGCCGCAGGTGCTCACCATCGGCGACAAAAAGATTGATGACGTGCTCGTGGGCGATGTGTGGGTCGGCTCCGGCCAGTCAAACATGGACATGCTCGGCACGAGCTACATCGCAAACGATCCCGTGCTCGCGGATGCCGTGAAGCAGACTTTCCCAAAAATGCGCCTGCTCAGAAAGGGCGCCGGCGACGTGTGGGAGCAGGCGGTGCCCCCGGCGAACGAGAAATTCAGCGCGCTGCTTTTTTCCTTCGGCTATGCGCTGCAAAAGGAAGTGGATGTCCCCATCGGCCTCATGGTCGGCGCGGTCGGCGGCACGCCCTCGGGCTTCTGGCTCAGCGAAGAGATGTACCGCAGCGACGCCGCGTGCGCCGAGGTGGTGAAAAAATTTGCGGTGACCTACAATTACGATGAGGCGATGGCGAAATACGACGTGGTGAAGAAGAAATACGACGAAGATTTCGCCGCATGGAAGCTGCTCGCCGAGGCTGCGAAAAAGGATGGCCAGCCGCTCCCGGCCACTCCCCGCGCGCCGCAGCCGCCCGGCAAGGCCGGCGAGACAAATAGCGGCAAAGTCGGCCAGCTCTTCGAGGCATTCGTGCGCCCGTACGTCGGCTACGCGATCAAGGGCGTGCTGTGGGACCAGGGCGAGAGCAAAACGAACATCGTCGGTGTGGATCAGGTCACGCTCATGGGCGCGCTCATCCGCGGCTGGCGCAAGGACTGGGCGCAGGGCGACTTCCCGTTTCTCTACGTGGAAAAGCCGAGCGGCGGCGGCTGTGCGTACGACTACGCGAAGCCGATGAACCGCCTCGCGGAAAAATTCGCGCCGCTGCCGAAGGCGATCCCGGCTCCGCCCGACCGCGAATATTCGCACGTGGCCTTCGCGCAACTCATGAAGTATCCGAACACGCACATGGTCACCGCGAGCGACTTGGGCAGCGGCATTCACCCCGCGAACAAGTCCGGCTACGGCGAGCGCGCCGCGCACGTCGCCCTCGCCGTCGCATATGGCGGGAAGAACGAACATCTCGGGCCGCAACTCGCCTCGCACGCGATCAGCGGCGGCAAGGTCACGCTGAAATTCACGCACAGCGGCAAGGGCCTTGCATTCAAAAATGGCGAGGTGCTCCAAGGCTTCATGATCGCCGGCGAGGACAGGAAATTCGTGTGGGCCGATGCGCGGATCGAGGGCGACACCGTGATCGTCTCCAATGCGGAAATCGCAAAGCCCGCCGCCGTGCGCTACGCATGGAGCGGCAGCTTCCAATGGGCGAACCTTTTCAACCAGGACGGCCTGCCCTCCCAGCCTTTCCGCACGGATAACTGGTAACCATCCCACGGGGGTTGAAACTCCGGTGGTTCCGCCTGCGCCTGCGCCTGAGCGTCGGAATCGTAACCGTTCGCTCATTTGCTTCTGAGCGAAATGATGCCAACGATCCAGGAACCAATCCCCACTCATGCATTCGTTTCTTCAGCGCGCGGCGATCCTATTCATTTTGCTCCTGATTGCGGTGGTTCCCGGGAAAGCGATCACCTTCAACAACACATGGGATCCGAGCCTGAATACCTATCTGTCGTCGTCCGACGTGACAAAATTCAAGGCCGCCGTCATCTATGCGGAGCAGCAGTTTCAGAATGTCTTCACCGACGCGATCACCATCAACCTGACGTTCACCGTCCGCCGCGGCACGGGGACGCTCGGGGCGAGCGTCACGACATTCCAGCCCACGACCTATGCGGAGGTGAAGTCCGCCCTCACAGCCGGTGCCGTGAGTCCGGCGGATTTCAGCAGCGTGGGAAATCTCCCGGCATCCGACCCCGGCGGGCCGGGCGGATGGTCGCTGCCCTCGGCGGAGGCCAAGGCGCTGGGCCTGCTGGCCGCGAATGATTCGGGTCTGGATGGGACGATCTTTTTCGGCGGAGGCAATCCTTACACCTATGATCCGGCGAACCGGAAAGTCGTGGGCAAGTACGATTTCATCGGAATCGCGATCCATGAGATATCCGAGGTCATGGGGCGGAACTCAAACTTGGATACCGCGCCGGTGGGTGCTGCGCCATTCGACCTGTTTCGCTACACGGCGAGGGGTGCGCTGAGCATGGATCCCAATGCGCTGAATGTATATTTTTCCGTGGATGGCGGCGCGACGGCTCTGAATTTCTTTAACTCCGATCCATCCGGCGACGTGATGGACTGGGAGGGCCCGGCACCGGATGCGTTCAATGCATTCGGCCCGACAAACGAGCAGGACGACATGACGGCCTCGGACCTCGTCGCGATGGACGTGATAGGCTACACGCGGTCGTCCTTCACGATCACCACGTCCTCATCGCCTACCTCGGGCGGGAGCACTTCGGGAGGCGGCAGGGTGGTCGCCGGCGGGAGTGTGACGGTAACTGCCACACCGGCTGCCAGCTATTCCTTCGTGGACTGGACTGAAGCCGGAACCCAAGTAAGCGGCGCAGCCAGCCATACCTTCACCGCCAGTGCAAATAGGGCGCTGGTCGCGAACTTCACGCTAAGTGCCGCAAATGCCAACCTGTCATCCATCGTGCCGGGCACGGGCGCGCTCTCGCCGCCATTCGCCAGCAATGTGACGGCCTATTCGATTAGTCTCGCGAGGACAGCCGTGAACTTCCGCCTCACGCCCTTTGTCTTGCAGCCGGGAGCTACCGTGACCGTCAATGGCACGGCTGTCGCATCCGGCACCGCCAGCGGGCCTGCGACGCTGGTGAACGGGGCAAATCTATTCAGAGTCGTGACCACCGCCCCAAATGGCGTGACGAAGAAGACCTATGATGTCACCGTCACTCGTTCCAGCCGCACTTCGCCGATGGATATCAATGGCGACGCGATGGACGACCTGGTCTTTCAGAACACCGCAGGCCAGCTCGCGCTCTGGACGATGAATGGCAGCGGGAGCGTCCTGACTTATGGCCTTCTTTACAGCGGCGGCCTCGGCGACTGGAAGCTGGTGGGAAAGGCCGACGTGAACAATGATGGCAGCACCGACTTCGTCTTTCAGAACAGTGCCGGGCAAATCTATGTGTGGTTCCTCGACGGCAGCGGCACGGCACTGAATTTCGCCACCGGAGCCGGTCTGAAGCCGGGCTCGAAATTCCTCTATGGTGGCGGGCTGGGGGATTGGAAGGTCGTGGCCTGCGCCGATATCAACGGCGACGGATTCCCCGATCTCGTCTTTCAGAATACTGCCGGGATGATCTATGTGTGGTTCCTCGACGGCAGCGGGAATGCGTTGAATTTTTCCACGGGCAGTGGGCTGAAGCCCGGCTCGCAATTCCTCTACGGCAGCGGGCTGGGAGACTGGAAGGTGGTCGCGTGTGTGGACATCAATACCGACGGCAAGGCTGATCTTATTTTCCAAAACGGCGCCGGCCAGATCTACGCGTGGCTTCTCGACGGCACCGGGACCACCGTCAATTTTGCAAACGGGAGCGGACTCAGGCCGGGCACGGGATACCTCTACAGCGCAGCCTTGGGCGAGTGGAGGCTAATGGGATGCGCGGACATCAATAGCGACGGGGTGCCGGACCTGATCTTCCAAAATACCACCGGCCAGATTTATGCGTGGTTGCTCGACGGCAGCGGGAACGCCGTGAATTTCTCCACCGGGAGCGGCTTGAAGCCCGGCTCGCGATTCCTCTACACCTCCGCCCTTGGCGACTGGCGCGTGCGGTGATGGCGGGCTTCGTGGCTAATACGAAATGCCGTTAGCTGCCGGACTTATTCGCGCGGCGGCGAGCGATAGCAGGTGCGGACGGAAACCTCACGTCCGGGCTTTTCCGACCGCGTCCGGACATAGCCCGGAGTTCGATGGACTTTGGTAATGCACTGATTGAATCATACCATCTTGCACAAATAACCTGACAGAAAGCGGGATGATGTGTCTCGGGTAGGGTGGGCGTCCCGCCTGCCGTGGCCCGCATCCTGCGGGGACACATGCGAACTTTGCTGGCTTGCCGAAGGCCCGTCGTTCTCCGCCGGGTGCTGCGCAGGATGCGCAGCACGGCAGGCGGGACGCCCACCCTACCCGAGACACA
>JANXZI010000241.1 GCA_025355595.1 Spartobacteria bacterium | reverse complement strand
GGCGGTCGAGCGTGCCGTATAGGGTCGCCTCGTCGTCGCGGGGATGGTCGCTTTCCCTTCGACATTCCGTTCACTGATCCTTACACCGCCGCGACGCATGGACGACGGTGGCACCACTCCCCAGCAGGTCGAGGAATTCATCACGCATTGGTCAAAGGCGGAAGCCTCCGAGCGTGCAAATGCCCAGGCATGGGCGCACCGGGATGGGGAGAGATTCACATCCTAGGCTATTCCGCCATTCCCGATGTAGAGAGCTTTCAACAGGTGCCCGGCAAAGGGCATCGGCTTTGCGGTTTCAATTTGCGCCTAGCACCGCATTCCATGCCTTCCGCTTCCTCAGCCAGTAGATGAGGACGAAGACTGCCCCAAGGAGCGAAGTAATGATGCCCCCTACCCAAAACGAGTGTTCCGATTTTCTCGGATGGACAAAAATCGCAAACGACGCGGATTTCGGGATATGATCCGACTTTCGCAACAAGTGGGGCACGGGTTTTTTAATGAGAGAGAGTTCGCCGCTGTAAGTGGGCTTCGGACCTTTCTCGTAAGTCCATTCATCCATTTGCAGGATCACGGGCAGTTCGGGACTCGGCCACATGGATGGGGCCAGGGGAACGTAGAAATCCTTGCTCCGCACGCGGGCGCCCTCGGTTTCCGCGATGCTGTATGCCTCCCCATAATCCGACGGGTTGAGTTTCGCGCCCGTCACGACATCGGTCGGGAAAAATGTTGCGGAGGACGCTGCCTCCCTGATGCCGCTCACCTTCCTCGGAGATTGGACATGTTTCACTTGAAACCACGAAACAAAGCCGATCACTAACACACAGGCAGCAAGCGCGGCCAACGCGCGGCGCTTCGCCATAACCTGCCATTTTGGATTCATCCACGCTGGGTGCATTCTCAGAATTGAACCGGTGGGAAGAATGAAAACCATGATGGTGCCAAGGTTTGCGAACGTTGATGAATAGCTCCCGGAACTTCCCGCCAGCAGGTCCGCAATGTATGCGTACGGCCCGACTTGAAGCCACATGGATAGCACGCCAGCCACCAACCACGCACCGTACAGCGTCAGCCTCAGGATAAGACTCGGAGTCCATTCAGTGCGCAGACTTTGGGGCGGGCCGGAATCGCCAGGGCCAGTGATCTGCTGCGCACTCGCGGAGGGATCGAAGGGGGCCACCGGATGGAGTGCGGGTGGCCTTTCACAAACGGTCAATGTGGAACTATTGCATTTCGGGCAAACCATCTGAAACGACCGCGCCCGCCAGATAGAGTACGCGAGCGCGGAAAGAATCAGCAACCCACTCATCGCTCCCAAGACTATCGGACTCACCCCATCAATGAGGAAAAGGGGGAGGGTCCAGACGATCCACAAGAGCAGTTCAACACCAACATTCCCCTTTCCACGCCTCTTGGGAAAGCCTTCGTAACCACATGCCGCGCACGTGTGGGATGTATATGGGTCGCTCATTCTAATTAGGGAGACAACGGACAGCCTCGGCATAGGAGTAGCTAAATCGCCGAATCCGGTCAAGCGGGGGTGCCAGCGTGAAATCCCGCATCTTTTCTACTCTCCGTACGCCGCGACCCTTCCCACCCGGGCCGGGGAGCCACTTGGTTTCGTCGCGCTCGGGCGGGGAGTTCAAGACACGCCGGGCCATGATCTTGGCTGCGGACTCCCTGAACGTCCGCGCGGTCGATGCGTCCTCCTCCATGCGCAACGACCGAGGACGAGCTGATGGCGTGGGCGAAGGAGAATCGGGAAACCATCTGCCAGGGCTCAAGACCACCGCCGAGAAGATCGCGCAGATAATATTTGCGGATTCGCAATCCGAGTGAATCCAAATGAATCAAACCATGCCTATCCGGCTTGTTGACAAAATGGCTTTGACAATAGCCCTGCGCTTCAGCGCTGGGAACTCCGGGCCCCGAAGGAAAAAGTCCCGCAGGGACGGAAGAACCGGTTCTGTCGTCCCTGGCGGGACTTTGCCGGCTTCACGCCCCAAACCCAGCGCTGAAGCGCTGGGCTATTTTCACCATGATTTTCCGTAGCATTGTCATC
>JANXZI010000213.1 GCA_025355595.1 Spartobacteria bacterium | reverse complement strand
TCGTTGGTCGTTGGTCGTTGATCTCCTCCAACACCACGCCGCACGCCCCCAATCCCGCAGCCCGCATTTTTTCCAATGACCGCGCCTTCCCCCGCGCGTCCCGCCTCGTGGAAATGGTGGATCACCGGCCTGCTCCTGCTGGCCACGATGATCAACTACATGGATCGCATGACGCTTGTGAACGCGTCCGTGCGCGTGACGGACGAGATGCACCTGAACGACACGCAATACGGCAACATCGAGTTCGCGTTCGCCATCGCGTTTGCCACTGGCTCGCTCGTGTTCGGCTTTCTCGTGGATCGCCTGCCCGTCTTCTGGCTCTACCCCGCGGTGCTCGTGGGCTGGTCGCTCATGGGCATCGCATCCGGCTGGACGCACGGCTACACGAGCCTGCTCGTGTGCCGCACGGCGCTCGGATTTTTCGAGGCGGGCCACTGGCCGTGTGCGCTGAAGACCACATTCACTTTGCTGAATGAAAAGGACCGCACGATGGGCAACAGCATCCTGCAAAGCGGCGCATCCATCGGCGCGGTCATCACTCCGCAAATCATGAAGGCGCTGATGACGGACGCGCCCGGTTCGTGGCGCAGGGCGTTCATCGTCGTGGGTGCGGTGGGATTGCTGTGGGTCGCCCTGTGGTTTGCGTGCCTCCGCCGGCGCGACCTCGATCACGCGCCGCACGCCACGGTCGCGGATGGCGCGGCCAAATTTCTCCCGATTCTTCGCAGTGGAAAATTCTGGACCGTCGCGGTGATGATCATCGGCGCGCACACCGTCTGGCAGATCAACCGCGTGTGGCTCATGAAATTCCTCCAGACCGGCCGCGGCTACACGGAGGCCGCCGCGCTGAATTTTAACTCGCTCTACTACGTGTCCACGGACATCGGCTGCTTCCTCGCGGGCGGAATCTCGATGTGGCTCGTGCGCCACCGCAGCGCGACCCCGCACAACGCGCGACGCAGCGTGTACATCGGCGCGTGTGCGCTCTGCTCGCTCTGCATTTTCATCCCGTCGCTCGGCAAGGGCCCGCTGCTGCTCGCCGTGCTGCTGCTCATCGGCGCGGGCGCGCTCGCCCTGTATCCGTGTTACTACAGCTTTGTGCAGGAATTCGCAGGACGGTATATCGGCCGCATCACCGGCCTGCTCGCCATGTGGGTCTGGGCCGTCACCGCGCCGATGCACCGCGCGCTCGGGAAATACGCCGACAGCATCATCGATCCCGCGCACCGCTACGACACCGGCCTCGTCATCGCCGGCCTCGCACCGTGGATCGGCGTCCTCGCCATGAAGTTCCTCTGGCGGAGAAAAGAGACGTCAGCGCAGGGCGGCGCGCTCGTGTGATTCAACGAGAAGCCACGCATCCGAATTGTCTCATCTGAAGAACCTCCAGAATCCCATGAACTCAGCCATCCCACTTCGCACCGCCGAATTTTTTCTGCATCCGCTTTTCCTCGCGCTCGCCATCGTAACGACGCTCACATTGCCCCTCCGTGCGGAGTTCAGGGCTGGCGCGGCCGTCGTGGATGTCACGCCCGAGAAGCTGCCCGTGCTCGTGAACGGCGGCATGACCAGCCGCTCGCTCGACAAGATCAACACGCGCGTCCACGCCCGAGCCATCGCGCTGGCGGACGGCAAGGAGCAGATCGTGATCGTCGTGGTGGACAGTTGCATGATGACGCGTGCGCTGCTCGACGAGGCGAAGGCGCTCGCGGAAAAACGCACAGGCATCCCCTCAAATCGGATGCTCATCTCTGCCACGCACGCGCACAGCGCGCCGGCCTCGATGGGTTGCCTCGGAACCGACGCCGACCCGTCGTATGTGCCGTTTCTCCGCGACAAAATTGTCGAAGCCATCGCCGCCGCGCAGAAGAATCTCGAACCGGCACGCGCCGGATTTGCGAAGGGCGATGCCGCAAATTTTACCGCGCTGCGGCAGTGGATCCGCAGACCCGACCGCATTGCGGAGGATCCCTTCGGCAACATGACCGTGCGAGCGAACATGCACGCGGGCCGCAACTGGGACGACGTGACCGGCGAGGCCGGGCCGAAGGATCCCGATTTGTCGCTCATCTCGATCCAGTCGCGCGATGGGCGGCCTATCGCGGTGCTTGCGAATTTTTCCATGCACTACTTCGGCGACAAGGACATCAGCGCGGATTACTTCGGCCTCTTCTCCGAGGGGCTGCGGCAGCGCATCGCGCCGAACACTGCGGCGGGAAAATCGGATTTCGTCGGAATCATGTCCCACGGGTGCAGCGGCGACATCTACCGCACGGACTACAAGATTCCCGAGAAGGACCGCCCGAAGCCGACGATTGACGAATACACGAACGGCCTCCTCGACATCGCGATGATCGCCTACAAAGGCATCCGCCACCGCGACAACGCCGACCTCGATCTCGCAATGGCCGAGCGCCGTATGACGCTCGACTACCGCGTGCCCGACAAGCAGCGCCTCGAGTGGGCGCAGCGCATCGTCACCGAGACGGGCGACCGTCCCGCGAAGACACCGACCGAAGTGTACGCGCGCGAGCAGATCCTCCTGCATGAGAGGAAAAAGACCGAGGTCGTCGTGCAGGCCCTGCGCATCGGCGACATCGGCATCGCGACGACGCCGTGCGAGACCTACGCGGTCACGGGCCTGAAAATCAAAGCCGCGAGCCCGCTCGCGCAGACGATGGTGATCGAACTCGCGAACGGCGGAGACGGCTACATCCCGCCGCCGGAACAGCATCCCTTCGGCGGCTACAACACCTGGGCCGCACGCTCCGCGGGCCTCGAAGTGATGGCCGAGCCGAAGATTGCGGAGGCTGCGATCGGCCTGCTGGAAAGTGTGGCCGCCAAGCCCCGCCGCGAGTGGAAGCTCAGCGACGGCAGTGCCGCGCACGCAATCCTCGCTGCGAAA
>JANXZI010000147.1 GCA_025355595.1 Spartobacteria bacterium | reverse complement strand
CGCAACGGCACCAAACATACCACTCGCCGGAAGCCTCGGTCACACAGATGACCTGCGCACCAGCCTGCTCCATTGCGTTTGCCATGCAAACTGCTTGAGCGGTGTCAGCCACGGGACGAAAAGTAATTCTCTTCTTCATTTTGAAATTCTAAAAATTAAAACCTGTAATGTCAACCAACCGGATAGGCATGCTTCGTCCTTCAGACAGCCCGCCTCCTGCCGTCGGCGATTACGAATCAGCGCAGCTTCAGCCGCGGATGGCCGAGGTGATCGAGGCACTCGATGATCGCCGGCAGCACGAGCGGCAGGCACTCGCCGATGGCGCGCGGGTTGCCGGGAAGATTCACGATGAGCGTGCTTCCGCGCGTCCCCGCGGTGGAGCGGCTGAGGATGCTGGTCGGCACTTTTGCGAATGACTGCACGCGCATGATTTCACCGAAGCCGGGCATCTCGCGCTCGATCACGGCGCGCGTCGCCTCGGGAGTCACATCGCGCGGCGATGGGCCGGTGCCGCCCGTCGTCACGACGAGGGCGCAGCCTTCGCTGTCACACGCGAGACGGAGGGAGGATTCGATCTCCGCACGCTCATCGGGGATGAGCACGCGCAGCCATTCGATTTCATCCGCGATCCGCTCGGCAAAAAATTGCTCAATGGCCGGGCCGCTGCGGTCCTCGTAGATGCCCGCGCTCGCGCGGTCGCTGAGCGTGATGCGTGCGAACTTCATTCCTTGCGCTTCTCCGTGACGCGGATTTCGCCGATGCTCATCACCTTATCCACAGCCTTGCACATGTCGTAGATCGTGAGCGCGGCGACACTCACTGCGGTGAGCGCCTCCATCTCGACGCCGGTCTTCGCCGTCGTGCGCGCGGTGGCCTCGATGCGCACCGCATTTGCGAGCACCTCAAAATTCACGTCCACCGAATCGAGCGGCAGCGAGTGACAGAGCGGGATGAGTTCGTCGCAGCGCTTCGCCGCCTGGATTCCGGCGATCTTTGCGACGGCGAGCACGTCGCCCTTGGGTAGCGCCTGCTTTTTCAGCGCGCGGATGGTCGCGGCGGCGCAATGGACAAAACCCTCAGCGCTCGCGGTACGGCGCTGCACGGGCTTTGCACCAACGTCCACCATGCGGGCGGCACCCTTTGTGTCGAGGTGGCTGAATGTTTTCTTCGGCATCCGCATGGCATCGCCCGACGCAGGGGAAAAAGCGAGCGCGGGGGATTGAGATGCAGCCGCGCTCGGGAGAGCGCGGACGCGGGCTTCCGCCCACGCCTACGCATGGATGAGCCTCGCGCTGATCGGTTCGCCGGGTTGCACCGCGGCGATTCCGGCAGGAATCCGGATGAGCGCATCCATGCCGATGATGCCTGTCGTGTCACCCGAGCTTTGCCATTTCAGCGGGACAAAATTCACGCCGCCGCGCTCCCACGCGATCCGCGCGGGCCACCACGTCTCACGCGGATTTCCCTTCAGCACGACGCCACCGCCGAGCGGCGCTTCCATGAGGCCAAACTCGACCGCGCCCGTCGCGAGCATGTCCAGCGCGGCGCGGATGACGAGGTGCCAGCAGACGATGTGCGAGAGCGGATTCCCCGGAATGACGAACGCGAGATGACGCCCGCGGGTTCCGAAGGTGAGCGGCTTGCCGGGGCGCAGATTCAGTTGCTGAAAGTGGAGCGAAAAGCCGAGTTCCCGCAGCGTGCGCGCACCGAAATCGTGATCGCCGACACTCGCGCCACCCGAGAGCAGCAGCACGTCCCAGCTTTCGATGTCAGCGGAACTGATCGCATCCAGGAGTTGCGCCGGATCGTCACCGACGCGCAGTTGCCGCGCCATTTCCGCGCCGCACTCCTGCACGAGCGCGGAGACGAGCGCGGAGTTGCTGTCGCGGATCTGGCCCGCGCCGGGCAGCTCATCGGGCGGCACCAGTTCGCTGCCCGTGGCGATGTGAAAGATGCGGGGCCGCGGCGCGACGAGAGGCGCGGTTTTTCCGAGCTGCGCGCAGAGCGAAATCTCGACCGGTCCGAGGCTCATGCCGCGCTCGAGGAGCACGCTGCCCTCGCGCGCATCTTCGCCACGGCTGCGGATGTTTGTCTTCGCGTCGCGCTGTGTGAACGAGACCCGGTCGCCGTTTCGATGCGCGAACTCCTGCATGAGCACTTGCGTCGCTCCATCGGGAATGGCCGCGCCCGTGAAGATTCGCGCGCATTCGCCCGGCGCGATCACGCGCACGGAGAGCGTGCCGGCGGGAATTTCTGACACGATGCGGAACTCGGGCGCGGAATCATCGGCGCGAATCGCATAGCCATCCATCGCCGAACGATCGAATGCCGGGATGTCCTCCTCCGCCACGAGCGACTCGCGCAGCGTGCGTCCGTCCGCCTGCGCGAGCGGCACGCGCAGAGGCGGCAGGACATGCACGGTCTGCGCGATGAGCGCGCGGGCTTCGGTGATGCTGAGCATGGGCGCGTTGTAGTTTGCCAGCGCGAATGTGGCACTCGAAAAGCGCCGCGCCTTGCACGGCTGCCCGACCCGCGATACGAGGCTTGCATGATTCACGTGAAACTCCTCGCATTCGCACAGGCGGCCGACCGGCTCGGCTGGCGCGAGATGCTCGTGGAGTGCGCGCCGGATGAGACGCTGCGGGCGATCGTCGAGCGCGCGGCCCCGGGCTTTGATTTCACCTCGGCGCGCGTGGCGGTGGATTGCGAATACATGTCCTGGGATGATGCGGCGGGGGCGCTGGCGCAGGAGGTTGCGATCCTCCCGCCCGTGAGCGGAGGCTAGGCATGGACATCGAGGTGCTATTCACGGACGGGCCGATCACGCCGCCGCCGCGCACCCGTACGCTGCGCGAGACGGGTGCGGTCGTGGAGTTTCACGGTATCGTTCGCGCGACGGAGGGCGATGCGCAGCTCGGCGGGCTTTTCTACGAGGCGTACGAGCCGATGGCGCGGCGTGAATTCGATCGCATCATCTCGCAACTCGCGGTGCGGCACACACCGCAAGACGTGTGCATCGTGCATCGGCTCGGCTTTGTGGCGGTGAGCGAGGCTTCGCTCTACGTGCGCGTGGAGGCCAAGCATCGCGGTGCTGCGCTGGCATTTTGCGGCGAGCTGATTGATCGGATGAAGCAGGATGTGCCGATTTGGAAAGTCGTGCGCGCTGCACCGTAAGCGAGGTTTTCCAACCTCGCGCGGGCGAGTGCAGCGAGGCGGTGGGAGACGTGTGCGGACGTTGGATGATCCTTCGCTCCGCGCCATCCCGCCGCCTCCGCCCATCCTCCTGCGCGAGGTGGAAAAACCTCGCCTACTTTTCAAACAGCTCCGTGCGCCCTCCCCTCGCCCGGCGGAAGCGGTCGAAGATTTCGTCGCAGCCGTCGGTTTTTAGCTGGTGCAGGATGCGGAGCAGTTCGCCGATGCGTCCCTGCGGCCAGCCATTTTTCTCGAACCAGCAGAGGTATTCGAGCGGGAGATCGAACAGCGGAACGCCGTGCGGCGGATGATGCGCGGGACCATATTTTCCAAAGGGCATGAAGGTGCCGCCGATGTCGCCAAGATCGGCGGCGATCCAGTCGCGGAGGTTTTCATCGAGAGAACTCATGCGGATGGGGATGGTAGCGTGCGACTCGTGGCACGCGATGCGAAATGCGGCGCGGTGATTTGCTGCTTCTGTATTTGTACGCGGTGATTATTCATCTGCGAGCCCGCACTTTCCCCATGACCTCTTCGCGCTCCCGCCCCGGCCTCACGTTGCTCGCTGCGTTTCTCGGCTGGATGTTCGACGGGATGGAGATGGGGATTTTCCCGCTCGTGGCCGGGCCTGCGCTGCGGCAGATGGCGGCCCAGGCTGCGAGCACCGATGTCGCGAGTTACGTGCAGCAGTGGATGGGGATCGTCACCGCGTTTTTCCTGCTCGGCGCGGCGGCTGGCGGGATCATCTTCGGCTGGCTGGGCGATCGCGTCGGACGCGTGAAGGCGATGACGTGGAGCATCCTTTTTTACTCGGGCTTCACCGGGCTTTGCTATTTTGCAAAGGATCCCGTGCAACTGGCGGGCCTGCGCTTTCTCGCGGCGCTCGGCATGGGCGGCGAGTGGTCGCTGGGCGTGGCGCTGGTGATGGAAAGCTGGCCGGAAAAGCGACGCCCGCTGCTCGCGGGTGCGATCGGTGCGGCGGCGAATCTCGGCTACGCGGTCATCGCCATCATCGCACTGCGATGGAAGATCACGGACAACTCGTGGCGCTGGGTGATGCTCGTCGGTGCGCTTCCGGCGGCGCTGACGTTTCTGATCCGGCTCTTCATCCCGGAATCGGAGCGCTGGCTCGCGAGCGTTAAGCAGGGCACCGGATCGCCGCTGCGCGAGATTTTTTCGCCGCAAATCCGCCGGCGGACTTTTCTCGGGATTGCGTTTGCGAGCGTCGCGCTGCTCGTGTCGTGGGGCATCGTGCAGTGGATTCCGCTATGGGCGGATGAAATGGTCGGCAGCAAGGATCCCTCGCGAAAGGCGATCATCCAGCTCTGCTCCGCATCCGGCGCAGTGCTCGGGTCGCTGCTCGCGCCGATCGTCGGCGGGATGCTCGGGAGGCGGATCACGTATTTCCTGCTCTGCGCCACTTCGCTCGCGGCGTGCGAGTGGCTGTTCCTCGGTGTGCATCAGTTTGACGGCTTGTTTCTGGCCGTCACCGGGCTCGTCGGACTCTTCACCGCGTCATTTTACGGCTGGCTGCCGCTTTACCTGCCGGAACTTTTCCCGACGCGCTCGCGTGCGACGGGCCAGGGGCTCGCGTTCAATTTCGGCCGCGTGTTCGCCGCCGTCGGAGTCCTGCAGATGGCGAACCTCATGGGCTTTTTCGGCGGCAGCTACCCGAAGGCGGGCGCAACGATCTCGCTGATCTACATTCTTGGGATGGCACTCATCTGGCTTGCACCAGAGACGAAAGGGCGTCCCCTGCCCGATTAGCCCATGTCCAATCACACTCTCATGGCGGAAACTCGCAGCGATATTCGTCCAGACGAGGCGACTTCCCGCTTTGCCCGAATCTTCGAGGCAACGACGGATGTCGTCGCGATGGCTGATCGCGCGGGCCGGCTGCTCTACCTGAACACGGCCGGACGGAAGCTGCTCGGGCTGGAGCCGGAGTCGGACATCAGCGGGATCTCACTGCCGAGCCTGCATCCTGAGTGGGCACTGGAAATCCTCGTCCACGAAGGCATCCCCGTCGCGCAGGTGGACGGCTCGTGGTCGGGCGAGACAGCGCTCATCTCGGCCGATGGCAGCGAGTGCCCGGTGCTCCAGGTCGTGCTCGCGCACTTCGGTGCGGACCGGCAGGTGGAATTCATCTCGACGATCTGCCGCGACATCTCGGAGCGGAAGCTGAAGGAACTCGAGCGCATCGAATGGGCGAATCGCTACAACGCCGCCGTGCGCGCGAGCGGCCAGGTGGTGTTCGACTGGGACACGCTCTCCGGCGAGATCGCGTACGGCGGCGAGATCGAGGATCTGCTCGGATATCCCGTGGATGAAATGGGCGGCGGCATGGCACACCTGCGCTCGATCATCCACCCCGACGACGAAGAGGCCTTCGCGCAGCGCCTCGACATGGTCACCTCGACGCGCGACACGTTCGACCACACGTTCCGGATGATCCGCAAGGACGGCGCGGAAATCATCGCCCACGCGCAGGGCTGCTTCTTTCTCGACCGCCGCGGGCAGATTGCGCGCATGGTGGGATTCCTGCGGGACGTGACTCAGGAGCGGCTGGCCGGACGCGCGATCCAGCTTGCCAACGAGCAGCTCGAGCAACGCGTGACGGCGCGCACCTGCGAACTCGCGGCGGCAAATCTCGAACTGAAGAACAGTGCGCTGCGCCAGGCGGCGGTCTCGCAACTCGGCCAGCGCGCACTCGCGGGGCAGTCGCTCCGCGAGCTGATGCTCGAAGCCGCCAAGGTCGTGAAGGAAATGCTCCCGTGCGACTGCACCTCGGTCACCCAATACGATGAGGGCGAGGATGTCTTCAAGCCTCTCGCTGAAGCCGGCTGGCCGGACCACGGTCCCGAACGATTCCCGATCCCTGGCGGCACGCGCTCGATCAGCGGCTATGCGGTGCTCACGGGCGCAGCGATCGTCTCGGGCGATTTGGAAAAGGATACGCGCTTCCAGAATTCCAAAGCCGCGAGGGAGGTGGGCGTGCGGAGCGGCATCGCGGTCTGCATCAAGACTGGCGACCGCCCGCTCGGCGCGTTTGCCTCGTTCTCGCTCCAGCCGCAGGAATTTTCGCGCGACGATGTGAGCTTTGTGCAGTCCATCGCCAACGTGCTCTCCGCTGCCATTGACCGGCACGAGGCCGAGGAAAGCATCCGTCGCGCGCGCGCCGACGCCGAGAATGCAAACCGCGCGAAGAGCGAATTTCTCTCCCGTATGAGCCACGAGCTGCGCACGCCGCTGAATGCGATCCTCGGCTTCACGCAGCTCCTCGAAATGGAGGAACACACCGCCAAGCAGGGCGAGAGCATCGTCCACATCTCCCGAGCAGGGCGGAACCTGCTGGAGCTGATCAACGAAGTCCTCGACATCGCGCGCCTCGACTCCGGCCGCATGCAGTTCCACCTCGAACCCGTGGATGTGCCCGAACTCCTCCGGGAAACCGCCTCCGCCTCCACGCCGGCCGCTGCGAAGCGCAGGATCACGATCAGCATCGCCGAGACTCCCGGCGACGCGCCGTTCGTCACATCCGATCGCGAGCGGCTCAGGCAGGTCTTGCTGAATTTCTTCTCCAACGCGGTGAAATTCAACAGCGACGACGGGAAAATCACCCTCTCCGTAATCGCGGGCGAAGCGGGCTCGTGGCGCATCAGCGTCACCGACACGGGCCACGGGATCGCGCAGGAAAAGCTTGCGCGCCTCTTCGTGCCATTCGAGCGGCTTGGCACTCGCGAAGGCGGCACGGAGGGCGGCACCGGCCTCGGCCTCGCGCTCTGCCAGCGGGTGATCGCAGGCCTCGGCGGGCGCATCGGCGTCACCAGCAGTCTCGGAAAAGGCAGCACATTTTGGATCGAACTGCCAGCCACTGAAGCCGCGGCAATACCTCCTGTCTTCACGCCGGGTCCGCCCGCCGCACCCGCTGCGCCGGCCATCGTTGCCCGGAAAATTCTGTACATCGAGGACGACAAATCGAACTACTACCTGCTCGAAAGATTCCTCAGCAGCCGCAAGGACATCCAGCTCTTCTCCGCCCTCCAGGGGAGCATCGGGATCGACCTCGCGCGACAGCACCTCCCCGCGCTCATCCTTCTCGACCTGAACCTCCCCGACATGAATGGCGAGCAGGTGCTCCAGGCTTTGAAAGCCGATCCGACAACCGCCGGCATCACCGTCGTGGCCGTCACCGGCGAAACCATGCTCGACCGGGAAAAGGAGCTCACGGCACTCGGCGTGACAGAGACTCTCGTGAAGCCCTACAAGCTCTCGCAGGTCACCGAACTTCTCAAACGCACCCTCGGCAGCAAAGCTGGCGCTGCGGCAAAATAGCCCGCAGCCTGCCGGCATGAACGCAGGGCCCGCACGCCACGTCCCGGCCAAGGACATCACCCGCGAACAGGCCATCGCGATCCTGAAGCCGTCCCTCGGCAAGGATCTCCGCGCGATCGCGGAACAGTACGGCGTAACCGTGTGGAAAAACGGACGCAAGAACAAGGGCTGGGCCGGCATGACCGTGGAGCAGATGCTCGGGCATCCACAGGACGCCGCGCAGGCCCCGGACTTCGGGACATGGGAACTCAAGGTCGTCCCCATCGTGCGAAATGCGCAGGGCCACTGGCAGGTGAAGGAAACGATGGCCATCACCATGATCGATCCGAAAAATGTCGCGGAGACGCCATTCGAGCACAGCCACCTGCTCGACAAATTGCGCGCCCTGCTCGTCTGCGCGCGCGAATGGAAAAGCGATCGCGACGACGAATCGCGGCTCGTGAAACTCGGCGCGTTCGACCTCGCCGACGGCGAGACATTCCGCCAGGTGCAGGCCGACTATGAGACCGTGCAAAGGACCATCCGCGCCGACGGTGCAAAGGCGCTCACCGGCTGGATGGGCCACCTCGTCCAGCCACGCACGAAAGGCCCGGGCCACGGCGTCCACACGCACGCCTTCTATGCGCGCACCTCGTTCGTCGCGCGGATGCTGAAGCTCACGGACGCGGACTGATCAGATTTTGGGAAAACAGGAAACGCTAGAACGCGACGGCAAATACTTCCGCGACTTTGCCGACGAATGGCCGCAGCGCTGCCGGACAGTTCTGCCGCCACTCCGCAAGAAACGCAGCGAGCGGCATCCTCCGATCATGCGCGCCGAGATTCATGAAGGTGAGCGACTCCCAGCCACACGGCTCCGCTTCGAGCAGCGGGAGCAACCGCGCCGCGACGATGCTGTTGCTCGCGCGCAGCGTCGCGTTGCGGCGCATCGCGGGTTCATTCTGCCGGAACCAGCGCGCAAAATCCGCAGGGGCCGAAGCCGCGCGCATCCTCTCCTCCCCATATGCCGCGAATTCCGGCGCGTAGGATCGCCACGCCCGGAACGGCGCGGAGCGCTGCCACGAGCGCGCCATCGTCCGCAGCGCGAAGAGCGACGCCGCCTCCGCGAAACTCTCCTCAAGCCACAGGTTGGGCTTTCCATCCTCACGCCACATGCGCTGCCAGTCGTTGCTCTGCGTCGCGAGCACGTGGCAGAACTCGTGCGCAAACTGGAAGACAAACTGCGCGCACTGCCGGTCACGCGCCTCGATGCCGACGATGATTTTTCCATCCGCCGTCCGCACCCAGGCCGTCTGCGGATGATCGTCGCGGTGATGCACAATGATCGTGCCGAGGCGCGTCTTCGGGCAATGCCGCGCAATTTCCGTCGCCGTGGCGGCCGCGAGCGCGTGGATCTCGCGCACGCTCACATTCCCCCACCCGCCATCCTGCACCGCGATCACCGGCACGGCGGCGGAAGCAACCGGGCTGACCGCGAGAAATCGCGCGAGAGTGCAGAGTGCGAAAAGGCGTGGCATTTTCATCGGGAAAAGTGATGCCAGCGCACCGGGCCGCACGCCAGTGAGGACTGCGCAATATCTTCGTTTCAGCGCGTGTTCGTGGTTCACATTTGCGTGCGGATTCGCTCTAAACTCCCGCCATGAAACCCGCACGACTCGCCTTCGCACTCGCCCTCGTCCCCACGCTCGCCCACGCCCATCCCGGACACGGCGCGACGACCGGGGGCATCGGCTGGGGCCTCGCCCATCCCTTCAGCGGGCTCGACCACATCCTCGCGATGATCGCCGTCGGCCTGTGGGCGGTGCAGCTCGGAAAGCGCGCGCTGTGGATCCTGCCGCTGTCCTTCGTGTGCTCGATGGCGGCAGGCGCCGCGCTCGGAATGAGCGGCGTGACTTTGCCATTTGTGGAGCCGGGGATTCTCGCGAGCGTCATCGTCCTCGGCGCGCTCGTGGCCTTCGCCAAACGACTCCCGCTCGGTGCCAGCGCAGCCGTCGTCGCAGTCGCCGCACTGTTTCACGGGCAGGCGCACGGCGCTGAGATTCCGGCAAATGCACCGGGACTGCTCACCGCAGTCGGCTTCATCCTCGCGACGACACTGCTGCACACGCTCGGCGTCGCCCTCGGCCTTTCACTCCGGCACACCGCGCAACAACGCGCGATCCGCACAGCAGGCGCAGCGATCTTCTCCATCGCGATCCTCAGTGCGCTCGGCGTGATCTGACGCGACCCGCGCCGACCTTCCGTCGTCGAGGAAGAGATCCATTTGGTGGCCGACGTAGCTGCCGACATTTTTTCTGTCGCACAGCATCAGCCGCAGAAGACGACGCTCTGCTCTGTCATCCGCAGCGCGCAGAATCAGGGTCCGCCGGGGCGCAATTCGAACTTCGCTACATCACCGTAAAGCCTCGTGAGAACGAGCCCGAGCACGGAGGGGCGGAACGTAGCAGCAGGAACTCAACCTCGAAATGCGCGAGACCACGGATGGCCCGCGAACGACACGGAAGCGCACGAAGCAAGACCCCACCCTTCGTGCCCTTTGGCATGTTTCAAAGTTTCAAACAGCCAACGTCGCGGCCAGCGCGCCGCGGCGCCGCGAGGAATCCTTGGGGGTCTTCGCCGCAGGCACTTGATCTTTGCGGGTCAATTTCGGAAAAAATTCCATGGCCACCATGTAGCCCACGCAGCTCTCCGCGCCGCAGCGGCACGGATGGCTTTTGTGATCCTCGAGATCGTAGCCGTAGTTGAAGGTGATTTCCTCGCCCTCCGCGATGTTGCGAATCGCCATGATCCAGATCTGATCGCCGAAGATCTCAGCCTCCGCATTTGGCGCGCAACCGTGGTTGATGTGCCTCGCGGGGTTCCAGCTCACATCGCCATCCACATCGGTTTCGTCGTCGAGCACGAAGATGAAACGGTTGTTCGCATCGCACCGCAGCGCGCCTTCCGCCTTCGTGATCCGCTCGCCGACGTATTCGATGATCGGCATTCCCTTCCTGATCGTGCACACGGCAAAGCAGCCCATCCCATGGATGCCGGAATCCCGAAATGCGATGCGGTCCTTTGGCGCGTCCGGTGGGCACTTCACGGCTGTCTTCTTTGGCATAAATTTTCGTCGGAAAAAACTGGCAGGCTCGTCCTTCCCTCTGCTTCCGAGCGAACGCCGGGGCGAATGACAATGGCCCCGGAGTGCGGAAGAAAGAACCCCGATCATCCGCACGGATGATCGGAGCCCAGACGATGAAATCGGAAACTACTTCAGCAGTTTCACGGTCGGCCATGCGCCCTTGCCGCCGAGCTGGAGGAGCTGGGGATTCGCCTGCGCGAGCGTCTTGATGTTTCTCAGGTCGTAACCTTCCTTGCGGATGTTGAGAGTCTTTTCGGGTGCCGCAGCAATAATCCCCTTGAGATCCTGGAGCGAAGGCGACTTGCCGGCGGCCTTCGGTGCGGAGACGCGCGTCTTCCTCGCTTCCACGGGCTTCCCAGTGAGCCGTGCGATCTCGGCATCCACAGCGGCCAGTTCGCGGCTCAGGGTGTTGCGCCTGTCCATGAGCTCCTGCATGGCACCCTGCTCGATGGCGGCGATTTGGGCTTTGAGGTCTGCGATACGTTCGATTGAGGATTGGTTGTTGGACATGGGTAAGGGCGCGGAAGGTAGTCGCCAAATCCAGTTCGTCAAATGGCGAACGCGCCATGTGCCATCCGCTGATCGAACTCCGCCGCGAGTGAAACCGCGGTGCGGCCCCCTGGCTTGCGAATCACCTCGCGATCCGATCTCCAAGGCGAGCCGCCCGCGGTGATTCTCACTGCCTCGCAGGCAAGGCAACGGCCGCAGTCGCCAGCGCAGGCTTCGCGCCCTTTTGCACGGCCCAGATGTAACTCTGCGAACACACGAACAGCGTGCCATTCGCAGCGACCGGTGTGGAATACGCGCTCGATCCGAGGGAAATCTCCGAGAGCACTTTCCGCGTCCTGCCCTCGGCGAGCGTGACGAGCTTGCTCTTCGTGCAGACATACACCTTCTCGTCTGCGACCAGTGGCGTGCTCCACGTCTCGTTGCCGGTCTCGTGGATCCACACGGGCTTGCCGGTTTTCTCATCGAGGCAATGCACCTTGCCCGCGAGGTCGGCGGTGTAGAGCAGGCCGTCCTTGATCGCCACGCTCGCGATGCTCCGCTCGATACCACCGTACGTCCACACGCAGCCAGTCTTCGTGATGTCGCCGGTCTTGCTCGCATCGATGCAATGCAGCAGTCCACGCCCGCGCCCATGCATCGGATCCTGACCGATCGTGCAATATACGCGACCCTCGTGGAACGTCGGTGAACCGATGATCTCGCTCGGCCCGAGGAAGGTGCCGTCGTTCTTGTTCGTCGAATATTTTTTCCGCTTGTCGCCGAGGTAATAGTTGAACGGCTTCCCGTCGCCGAGTGGGTCGCGGAAATTCGGCGGGTTGCAGTCGTAGCTCCACACTTTTGCAAAATGCACGGGCTTCTCCGGCACGGATGCGAGCGCCTCGAACGCGTAGCAAACCCCATCCGCGCCCCCAAAGAACACGAGCTTCTTTCCATTCACCACGCCGATGGTCGGCGGCGACCACAGGCAGTGCCACATCGTGTGCCCGAGATCCTCGGTGTCCGTCGCGAGGAGCCGGCCCGTGCGCGCGTCGAGCGCGATGAAGCTCGGCGCATCCGGCCGCAGGCAGAACGTGTGCTCGTGGTTCACGCCATTCGCGGACGTGACGTAGAGAATGTCGCCATCAATCAGCACGGAATTTGCCGCGACATCGTGCGGGCAGATGCCGAGTTGCTCGATGAGATCGAATTTCCAAATGATGTCACCGTCCGTCTTCTCCAGCGCCACGGGCGGCTTGCCGCTGCCCGCGATGTATTGCCCCTCGTCCTTGAAGTCCCCGTCGTTTCCATCCGCCTGCCCCTTTACGTCGAGGCACAGGATCTCGCACGAACTCGTCAGCACATACGCGCGATTCCCCGACACGGCGGGCGCCGAGCACACGCCGAGATTTTGCTGACCGTAGTGCGCGTTCACGGGCAGCCGATCCTTCGGGCGCACGGGTACCGCGAGTTTCCAAAGCGTCTGCCCCGTCTTCTCGTCGAGGCACCACACCATGCCGCCCTTGCTGCGCTTCAGTCGCGGGTCGTTTTGCAAAGTCGCATCGTCCGTGCCGATGAACACGCGGCCATCAGCCACCGTCGGATTCCCGCAAATCAGATTCCCGAGCTTCGCGCTCCAGCGGACATTCTCCGTCGTGCCCGGCAGGATGCCTTCGCCCGTCGTGGACTTCTCGCCCGGCTTGAATGTCTCCGCCAGCCCCTTTTCGCCGGACACCATATTGCGCCCCCGATCCGCGCCGCCCCACGACGGCCAGTCGCCCGCCTGCGCCGCGGCGGCGGCGAGAAAAGTGGACATCATCACAGACAGCGCGCGGAATTGGATCATTGTTCGGGAGTTTCGATTTGTTTCCCCGGAACAACTCCGCAACCGCGGGGATGGTAGCACGATTTCAAGAAATCTTCCGGCATCGTGCGTGGACGCGATTCACGCAGCGCAGCGCAGCGGCCCCAAAGCCAAACGCACTCGCACGGCCATACCGCCGCTCACCGCTGCTTCATGAAGTCCGCCTGCTTCTTGAAATACTCAAGCCATGCCCCCATCAGCGCGGCCACTTCCTTTTTTTCGGTCGCTGCGGCGTATTCAGCCATCGTCCGTCCCCAGTAGAAACTTACATAACCTTCAGCCCGGGCCTTGGAGCGTTTCAGAAAGTCATCCATCTCCGCGATGCTGCACGCAAGCGGGAAGGTCTCCTCGATCACCAGCGGCTTGCCGATGTCGTACACCGCCATCGCGGTCAGCGCTTTGTCCACCTCGCCCTTGTTCGGGTAAAGATGGATGCTCACGAAATCAAACGCAGGACTCACTTCCGGAGAATAGAAGACCGGCTTCGCGCCCGGCCAGACATGCGCCCACGGGATCGCCCCGACGGTGATGAGATGCCCGCGATCCTCTGCGCGAATGGCGGCGGTCAGCGTGTCCACCCACGCCTTCGCGATCTCGATCGGCGTGCGTTTGCCCGGTTCCAGCGTGAGCCGCTGCACGAAGCACTTCCCTCCCAATTCGCCGCTCAGCCATCCCTCCTCCTTCTTCCCGCTGATCACCGGCTCATTCATCAGGTCATAGCAAAACACCGCGTGCGAATCGCGGCACGTCTTCGCCACGGCGGACCAGAATCGCGCCTGCACCGCCCAGCGCGCATCTTCATCCAGCGCGTCATACCACTTCGGCGTGTCGGCCTTGTGATAGCACCCGAGTCCGGTGATGTCCAAATACAGCCCCGTCTCCTCCGCCAGTTCCAGCAGCCGACGCAGTTGCGCGAGCGACTTTCCGTTTGCCGAATCTGCGGCGCTCATGAATTTCCCCACCTGCAAATGGATGCGCACCACATTCGCCCCCAGCTCCTTCATCTCCTGAAAGTCCCCGCGCACCGTCTCCCATTCCGCATCCCAATAATCCTCCAACAGCCGCCCATTCTCGCCGCGGCTGTCGTGATCATAATTCACGCCCCACACGCGAAACGCCCGCCCCGATTCACCGAGCACAAAAGACTTCCCGTCCGGAGACACGCTCACCGCCTCCAGCGCAGTAGCCAGACTGATTGTCGCTAAATCAAACGCCAGCAAAAGCACTGCGAGGACGAAAGCGACAAGCGGGGAGATTCGCATCGGGATTTCATACCTCCTGCACGCACCGATCGTCGAAGGGAATTCGTGATAGTGAGCGAAGCCCTTAGGCGGACAGTGTTGAAAATGCCCGCCTTGATCTTCCCACAAAAAGACCCCCCACGCTCCCGCGCGTTCACCGGCGTGCTGACTTGGAGCAGCGGGATTCGACTCAGACCGCCGTGGCCGCTATTTTGGATCCGGTTTCGGCGCGGGCGGCGGATTGATGATCGTCGTGTTGTTCTCGACCTTCTTCTCAACCGTGGCCGGCGGATTGACGATGGTGGTGTTGTTCTCCACCTTCTTTTCACTGTTGACTGGAGGAGTGACGACTGTCGTGTTTTTCTCGATCACTTTCTCCGTCGAAGGTGCGACCGGACGATTGTCGCAGGCTGTTAGAAAACCGAATGCGGCAATGGCGATGATAGCTGATTTCATGATTGGTACGTGATGGGTGTTTGCTGACTGATGTTCGCCCATGCCCAACGTGGCGGCCGTGTTTATCTTAGAAATTTTTTGCAACGACGCCGTCAGGTCCGGGAATCGCAGTGGTGGGTCCGCCACCGCTGCCGCTGCCGCCGAATCGGGATCGGCGCGGGAAACGCGGCGTCACTCTTGCCAATGCCGATGCGGCGCCAGTCTGCAATCCGTCGCGCAAGGCGATATTCTGCGGGCGGCGATCATCCATCGCGGACAACTGCGAAAACGATCAGGGCACAACGCCCACGGGCTTGCACTGACGGGGTGAGCAGTGCGATTTCTCGGACATGAGCACACCACGCATCCTCGCCTTCGGCGGCAGTCTCCGCCGTGATTCCTACAACCAGA
>JANXZI010000104.1 GCA_025355595.1 Spartobacteria bacterium | reverse complement strand
CGACGGCACGCTGACCCTGGAGGGATTCAAGCTCGGCCAGATAGCGCTCTTTGCTGACGTCCTGGTAGTGCTCTGGAGACTCGAGCCGCGGCCCCCGAGGGGAATCCAGGTCACCGGGCGCTGGAGTCGGCGCCGCTGCGGCGTGTGCAGTTTGCGGCGGGCGACAAGATCAAGTCGCGGCAGGGGCGCGATCTGGTGGTCGAGGCGGTGGAGGAACGCGGGGCGATGCTCGTGTATCGCACGGATCGCGGCGAACTGCCGGAGGCGGATCTCTCGGATGCGATCAGTTTCAGCAAGCCCGAGGACCGGCTCTTCGGCGGACACACGGATGAGCTGCGCACCTTCGATCTGCGCGTCGAGGCGCTGCGGCGGCGGTGCGAATTGCGGAGTTCGCCCGTGCGCGGATTCACCGGCGGGCGCGTGGATCTGCTGCCGCACCAGATGTTCATCGCGGGCGAGGTCGCGGGCCGGCTCGTGCCGCGCGTGCTCCTCGCGGATGAGGTCGGCCTCGGCAAGACGATCGAGGCCGGGCTGATCCTGCACCGGCTGCATCTCACGGGCCGCGCGGAACGCATCCTCGTGCTGGTGCCCGAGCCGCTCGTGAACCAGTGGTTCGTCGAGCTGCTGCGGCGGTTCAATTTGCTCTTCAGCATTTTCGACGAGGAGCGCTGCGTGTCCATCCAGCAGCACGACGCGGAGGCAAACCCCTTCCTCGACAGTCAGCTCGTGCTTTGCAGCATCGCCATGCTCGCCGCCGACCGGCAGCGCGCGCGGCAGATCACCGAGGCGGGATGGGATCTCCTCATCGTGGACGAGGCGCATCACATGGAATGGACTCCCGAAAGCGCGAGCCCGCAGTATGCGCTCGTCGAGGCGCTCGCCAAAAAAACGCAGGGCCTGCTCCTGCTCACCGCGACACCGCAGCAGCTCGGGCCGGAGGGGCACTTCGCACGCCTGCGCCTGCTCGATCCCAACCGCTATTCCGACCTCGCGAAATTCCTCGAGGAAAACAGCCACTACGAGGAAGTCGCACGCGCGCTCGATCGCCTGCTCGCCGGCAAGCCGCTCACCGCCGAAGACCGCGCACTGTTCGGAAAGCAATCGCCGCGCGTCCTGCGCCACTGCGACGAGCTTTCCAACGGTGACACCGCCGCGCGCACGCACCTCGTGAGCGAATTGCTCGACGCCTTCGGCACTGGCCGAGTGATGTTCCGCAATACGCGCGCATCGCTGCCCGGCTTTCCAAAGCGCAAGGCGAAGCTGCACCCGCTCACCACCGAGGGGCACGAACTCACCGCGAAAGTGAAGTGGCTCGTGGAGCTGCTGAGGGATCTCGGTTCTGAAAAAATCCTGCTCATCTGCCGCACGCGCGCACTCGTCGAGGAAATCGCCGATCGCATCCAGCGCGCGGTGAAGGTGAACGCAGGCATCTTCCACGAGGGCCTCACGCTGCTCCAGCGCGACCGCAATGCCGCGTTTTTCGCCAGCGATGAAGGCGCGCGCATCCTGCTCTGTTCGGAGATCGGCAGCGAGGGGCGCAACTTCCAGTTCGCGCATCACCTCGTGCTTTTCGATCTCCCGGAAAATCCCGAACTGCTCGAACAGCGCATCGGCCGCCTCGACCGCATCGGCCAGAGCGCCACGATCAACATCCACGTTCCCTACGTGCCGGGCACCGAGGGCGAAGTCTTCGCACGCTGGTATCACGAGGGACTCGGGGCCTTTGAAAAAAATCCGCACGGCGCGAACGAGATCGCCCGTGAGATGCAGCCCGAACTCGATGCGCTGCTCGACGGGTTCACCGCAAAAAAGCTGACCGCATTTCTCAAGCGCACCCGCACGCTGCACGCGAGCGTCGCCGGAAAACTCGAGCGCGGACACGACCGCCTGCTCGAACTCAACTCCTCGAAACCCGAGCGCGCCGCCGCCTTGATCGCGCAAATTCGCGCCGCCGACACGGACACGGAGTTCGAGGAATTCTGCGTGCGCCTGCTCGATCATTTCGGCGTGCAGGTGGACGACCTCAGCACGCGCGGCTACCTGCTCAAGCCCGGCCACCTGATCACCGACGCGCTGCCGACGCTGCCCGCGGACGGCATGTCCGTGACCTTCGACCGCACGCGCGCGCTCAGCCGCGAAGACCTCGGCCTGATGAGCGGCGACCACCCGCTCGTGAGCAGTGCGATCGATCTCCTGCTCGGCTCCGAGCGTGGCAACGCCGCGTTCGGCATCTGGAAAAGCTCCGGCAGCGAATCCATCCTCCTCGAAATCCACGCCGTCGTGGAATGCGTCGCGCCCGCCGCGCTGCACATTGACCGCTTCCTGCCGCCCACCCCGCTGCGCATCGTGATCGATCACACGATGGCTGAGCGCAGCGACGATGCCACGGTGCGATCCGCGTATCTGGAAAAGGGCGACATTTTCCGCCTCCTCGACCGCGGCCCGATGCGCAAAAAACTCCTCCCCGCCATGCTCGCCGCCGCGCAGACGCTCGCCACCGAGCGAATGGCCGGCGTGATCGCGGAAGCCGTGAGCGCGATGGACGCGCAGCTCCGGGATGAAATCGAGCGCCTCGAAACGCTGCGCACGATCAACGACCATGTCCGCCCCGAGGAAATCGCCGCCGTGCAGACGCAGAAGGCCGATCTGAAAATCGCGCTGAACTACGCGCACCTCCGCCTCGACTCGCTCCGATTGATCCTCGGGCTGAAATAGCGTCCGCACGGCGACCCCCGCGTGATCCGGCGAGCGTCGCCGCCCGCCTCGCTCCGCCCGCCGATTTTCTCATTGAGCCACCCCGCCCCGAGCGCGGAGTATGCGCCGACATCCATGATCACTCTCGGCATTGACAGCGGCACGCAGAGCACCAAGTGCATCGCCCACGACAGCAACACCGGAAAAATCGTCGCCAGCGCCTCGCAGGCCTACGGAATGATCGCCGGCCTCCCGCCCGGCCACCTCGAACAGGATCCCGCCGAGTGGATCAAAGCCGTGAACCACACCGTGCGTGCGGTCATCGCGCAGCTCGGGAAGCGCAAGGATGAGATCAAAGCCATCGGCGTGAGTGGACAGCAGCACGGGTTCGTGCCGCTCGACAAAAAAAACAACGTCATCCGCCCCGCAAAGCTGTGGTGCGACACTTCGACCACCGAGCAATGCGCGCAGTTCGAGGCCGAGTTCGGCGGTGCGGACGAACTGATCAAGCTCGGGGGAAATGCGAT
>JANXZI010000103.1 GCA_025355595.1 Spartobacteria bacterium | reverse complement strand
GCGACACGCGCGCGTCGAGGCACGGACAAGAGGCCCGCGAGGCTGAGCACGAGGACGGCGGCGAGAGTCCCGGCGGTGAATTGCACTGCCGCGGCGAGGGGAGTGAACGGCACGGTGCGGCGTGCGAGTTGCAGCGGCTGGTTCGCGTGGAAAGTCATGCTCTCCGCTGGCGCGAACGGCCGGACTTGCAGCAGGAACGCGGTGATGAGTCCGACCAGCAGGCTTGGGAGGACGAGGCGTCGGAGCAAATTCACGGCTTCGCAGCGTAGGCGGCAGCGGTGATCTGTGGAGAGAAATCGCCGCACACGGGATTGCAGGGGCACGGTGCTTGCTAAAGCCACAGGCACATGCGTCCCAACCGAATCGTGCTGATCGCGGCCCTCGTCGCGCTCGTGGCCAAGCTCTTTTGCGCGGCCACGACCGTCGGCACGAATGACACGATCTTTTTCTACGGCTTCGGAAAAATGATCAACCAGCACGGACTGGCGTGGACGTACGAGCACGTCTCGATTTTCAACCACACGCCGCTCGTGGGCGCGTATTCCGCGCTGCTCCAACGCATCGAGCCGGGGCCGCAGATGAGGATGGAACTGCTCCCGTTTTTCCTCCGACTGCCGGGCATCCTCGCGGACTTGCTCTCGGTCTTCGTGCTCATGCGGCTTCGCACAAAAAGCGGCGTGCCGCCGTGGTGGGCGATCACGCTTTTCGCGCTGAGTCCCGTGGCCTTCATGGTCTCGGGCTTCCACGGCAATGTGGACTCGGTGCTCGCGTTCCTTTTGCTCACCGCGGCGTGGATGGCCGTGGAGAAAAGGCCCGCGCTGTGCGGGCTCGCGCTCGGCCTCGCCTGCAATGTGAAGGTCGCGCCGCTGTTGCTCTGCCCGGTGTTTTTTCTGTGGTGGATTGGTCGCGAGGATCGTCGCGCATGGCGTCCGTTCCTGCTCGTCTCGTCACTCGTCATGCTCGCCGGATGGTTGCCCGCGCTGGTCGGTGCACCGCGCGCCTTCCTCGGAAATGTGCTCGGCTACCAGGGCTACTGGGGCATCTGGGGATTGAGTTGGTGCCTGAAGCAGACGGGCGCGGACATGTTCCAAAAGGTCGGCTTCGAGCAACTCACCGCGGCACAGCTTGCCGTCATGGGCGTTTGCAAATGGCTCATCATCGGCGCGACGTGCGCACTCGCGTGGCTGCGCAGAAAGGCGGACGCGCGCGGGCTGTTTGTGTCGCTGGCGTTGGTTTGGGTGCTGTTTTTCGTCTGCGCCGCCGGGATCGCGCCGCAGTATTTCGTGTGGCTCGCGCCCTTCCTCCTCGTCGCCGCGCCCCGCTGGGCAGCCGGTGTCACGGCTGCCGCGTCGGTGTTCCTGTTCGCATTTTACAACGTCACCGCAAACGTGATCACGGATGGCACGCGCATCATCGGCGGCAGTCCGTGGACACCACCATGGACGAAGGCGTGGAATCTCGCCGTGTCGCAGAACCCGCACATCGCGCTGTGGGGCCCGTGGCAGTTGCTCCCGTGGCTCGCGCTCATCGCATGTCTCGTGTGGCTCGCGCGCGAGGCGTGGAAAGTCCGCGCGCCCGCCGCTGGCGCAGTGCCTGCTCTGACACACGCGACGAAGAGCGGCACCGCCTTGTCTCATCATCTTATTCTTGATCCTACTCTTCATCGCCGCACCACTGCGTCGCTTGCGGAGTCGGATTAAGATTACGAGAAGGGCGCGCCAGTGCGCTTTTCCGCAAAAAAAATCAGCCCAACCATGACCGCCACCGCCCAGCCTGGCGCGCAGCTACCCGTCCTCACTGCGCGCGTCTTTTGGATTTTCTTCGCACTCATCGCCATCGTGGGCGCGGGCCTCCGCATCCGGGACAGCGCGGCATTCCGGCAGGTGGGTTTCGATGAAATCCTCTACCGCCGCTACGTGAACATGATGGACGGCGGGCCGCAGACCGTCGGCGTCTTCCAGCGCGATCGCTCCATGCAGGGCTACGCGATGAAGCTGAACGGCTCCGGTGCTGCCGCCATGCCCGGCCTCGTGTCCTTTTTTCTGCGCACGCAGCAGCCTGCCGGGGCCGAGTGTGAACTGCCGCCGACGCGCTTCCTGTACATCTACACGTCGTGGCTTTGGAAAAATGCACAGTTCGGTTCGCAGCCCCCACTCTCGCTTGCCGAGATGCAAAAGCCGGTCACGGACGATCGCTCGCAGGATGCCGATCACCGCGACCCCGCGCTTGCATCACTGCACCGCGTCTCGTGCCTTTTCTCCGTGCTGCTGATGATCGCCGGCGGCCTCTTCGCGATGCGGATGCTCGGCAAAGCGGCGGGCCTCGGCGTGCTCGCGCTCATGGCGTGCGACCCGCTGCAAATTCACTTCAGCCAGCACGCGCTGATTGATGGCTTCTTCACCTTCTGGGCCGTGATGTGCATGTGGACGACTTGGGAATGCCTGCGCCATCCGCGCAGCATCGCGTGGCTCGCCGCGCACGCCGCCTGCCTCGCGCTCATGGTGATGACGAAGGAGAACGCTTTCTTCGTGTACTGCGCGCTCACCGTCGCCGTGATCTCAAATCACTGGCTGAAATTCGGCACGGTCACGCGCCGCTTCGTGCTGCTGAGCATCGCCGGGCCGCTGCTCGGCGTCGTGCTGCTCGCCGTGATGTCCGGCGGCATCGGGCCGTTCATCGAGGTGTATCGGAACCTCGTCGCCAAGGCGCAGAATCTCGAATACGCGCGACTCACCGGCGACGGCCCGTGGCACCGCTACCTCATAGATTTGCTCATCGTGAGCCCCATCGTCGTCTGCCTCGCGCTCGGTGCGCTCTTCACGTTCGCGGGGCGGAGAAAGGAGATCGCCTTCCTCGCGGTCTTCGTCGCCGCGAGCTACCTCATCATGTGCAATGTGCGCTTCGGCATGAATCTCCGCTACGCCTCCATCTGGGAATTTCCGCTGCGCGCCGCCGCGTTTGCGATGGTGTGGGAAATGTGCGCGCGTCTCGGCCGATGGCAGAGGCTCGCCGCGCTGATCGCCGTGGCAGGGCTCTGCGGTTACGAATACCGCCAGTACACGATCCTCGCGAAGAACACCGA
>JANXZI010000439.1 GCA_025355595.1 Spartobacteria bacterium | reverse complement strand
CAGGCGGAACATGCGTCGAAGCTACCGATTCCTGCCGCCCGTGTTAGCGCAAAAAGTGGCCGTCAAAAAACACGACGGTGTGCCTCGGGTAGCGCGGGCGTCCCGCCTGCCGTAATTCCGCGTCTCGCGGAATACACCCTGACGCCGAAAGAGGTTCGCCTGCAAACTGACGTTCGATGTGCGACGCAGGATGCGTCGCACGGCAGGCGGGACGCCCGCGCTACCCGAAACACGCCGTCGTGTTTTTTGACGGCCACTTTTTGCGCTAACAGGGGCGGCAGGAATCGGTAGCTTCGACGCATGTTCCGCCTCACCGCATTTTCCTCCCTCGTGCTCGCGTCGGTTGTTGCTGCCTCGGCGGCTGGCGTCGATTTTCAGCGCGACATCCAGCCGCTGTTCGCGGAGCACTGCTCCGAGTGTCACGGGCCGGACAAGCAGAAGGGCGGGCTGAATTTCACGTCGCGCGAGGGCGCAGTGAAGGTGCTGGAGAGCGGTGTGGCGGCGATCGTTCCGGGACATGGCGACAAGAGCGAGGCGCTCGCGCGACTGCTGACGGCTGTCGAGGACGACATGATGCCGCCGAAGAAAAAGACGAAGCGTCCGACGAAGGAGCAGATCGAGCTTTTCAAGAAATGGATCGCGAGCGGTGCGGAGTGGACGGAGCACTGGGCTTACAAGCCGGTGGTGCGGTCTGCGGTGCCGAAGGTGAGTGCTCAGTCTTTAGTTCTCAGTTCTCAGTCAAAGCAGGGCGCTCAGGGCAAAAAACTGAGCACTGAGCACTGGGCACTGAGCACTAATCCGATTGACGCCTTCATCCTCGCGCGACTGGAGCGCGAGGGCATCCAGCCTTCGCCGACGGCGGATGCGTTCACGCTTTGCCGCCGGCTTTATCTCGACCTCACCGGCTTGCTGCCGACGCCGGAGGAGGCGGATGCATTTGCGAAGGCGGCGACGAAGGATCGGCAGAAGGCTGTCGAAGCGTTGACGGATCGGCTGCTGGCGTCGCCGCGCTACGGCGAGCGCTGGGGGCGGCACTGGCTCGACAAGGCGCGCTACGCGGACAGCGACGGCTATGAAAAGGACAGGCCGCGCCTGGATGCGTGGCGGTATCGCGACTGGGTGATCGCGGCGGTGAACAGTGACATGCCGTTTGATCAATTCACCGTGGAACAGCTCGCGGGCGACCTGCTGCCAAGTGCGACGCCGGAGCAGAAACTTGCGACGGCATTTCACCGGCAGACGCTCACGAACACGGAGGGCGGCGCGGATCAGGAGCAGTTCCGCAATGAGGCGGTGTTCGATCGCACGGAGACGACGGGCGCGGTTTGGCTCGGGCTCACGGTCGGCTGCGCGCGCTGCCACACGCACAAGTATGACCGCATTTCGCAGCGTGAATACTACCAGCTTTTTGCGTTCTTCAACAATGGGGACGAGACGACGGCGAAGGTCGGTGCGTCGGCGTCAGCGCTGGCGGAGTTTGAGAAAATGAATGCGGCGCACGCGGCGAAGCTGCGGACGCTGCGGGAGAAACTCTCGAAGGCGCGCGAGCCGCTTTACGACAGGCTGCCCGTTTGGGAAAAGGAGACCAACGCGCGCCTTGCGGCGGTGGGCGGCAACAAGCCGGAGCCGGAGGCGCTCGTGCTCACGTCGGTGACGAGCGATGGCGGGACGACGTTCATGCAGCGGGAGGATCATTCGTGGACGGCGGGCGGCGCGGCGAAGGACACCGAAGTTTACACGCTCGTCGCCGAACTGCCTGCGGCGACGATCAGTGCGGTGCGGCTCGAAGTGATCGCGGACACTGCGTTCCCCGGCGAGGGGCCGGGTCGCAGCAAGACGGGCAACTTTGTCCTTTCCGAGATCGCTGTGTGGACCGACGCCGGGACCGTCGAGCTTCATTCGCCGACCGCGGACTACAGCCAGAAAGGATTTCTCGTGGACGCAGCGATGGACGGCAAGAGCGACACGGGCTGGGGCGTCGGCGGCGCAGTCGGCAAGTCGCACGATGCGACGTTCCGCTTCGTGCGCCCGTTGGATGGCGCGAAGGCGAAGCGGCTCACCGTCATGCTCTCGCAGCA
>JANXZI010000434.1 GCA_025355595.1 Spartobacteria bacterium | reverse complement strand
GATCTGCGGCGCCACGCAGGAGCGGCAGGACGCGCTGGACCAACTGCTCGCGCAACCGCTGGACCTGATGATCGTCGTCGGTGGATACAACAGCAGCAACACCTCGCACTTGGTGGAAATGTCCGAAGGGCGGCATCCGACTTACTTCATCAAATCCGCCAGCTTCGGTGTGATCGCGTCCGCCCAAATCTCGTAACCCTTCGCGGTGAGGTGCAGGAAGTCGGGCATGATTTCCTTGGTCAGCGAGCCGTCGGATTCGAGAAATTTCGCGCCGATATCGAGGAAGAAGACATGCTTGCCGTCGTCGAGCTTCGCGATGGTGGCATTCACCTGCTTGAGCTTGTCGCGCTGCATGTTGCCCTCGGCCTTTTCGCCGCGCGGAAAAACTGCGAGCAGCAGGATTTTCGTATTCGGAGTCTTCGTGCGGACGGTCTCGACGATCTTCGTCACGCCCTTCGCGATGCCCTCGGCGGAATCATCCTTCGAGTTATTCGTGCCGATCATGATGACGGCGACCTTCGGCTTGATGCCTTCGAGTTCGCCGTTCTGGATGCGCCAGAGGACGTGCTGCGTGCGGTCGCCGCCGATGCCGAAATTTGCGGGCATGTATTTGCCGAATGCCTTGTCCCAGACCGCCTTTTTCGAGCCCCATCCAGCCGTGATCGAGTCGCCGAGGAAAAGCAGTTTCGCTTTTCCCTCCTTCGCGATCTTCACGAAGCTCTCGTGCGCCCTGATGAAGCCTTCGTTCGGATTCCCGTCCGGCCCGAGCTTCGGCGCGGCGACATCCGGCGGCTGAGGCGGGAGCTTTACGGCTGGGGCCGCCGGTTTCACCGGCGCAGGTGCGGCGGGTGCGGCAGCGGGCTTGGTTTCCGCGAAGAGCGACGAGGCGGCGAAGAGTGCGATGAATGCGCAGGCGAGGGGACGTGGTTTCATGGGGTGTGGTTTTCGCTGGGGAGCGCGGAGGCTATGAGCCCGCCCGTGCCGTGGCAACTGTTTCCCGAGCAGCACTGCATTCGTCGGAAAAAACATGATCGTTGTCTGCCCGCGACGTGCTGAGAATATGCCGCCTTCCGATGAACACACTCCTCGTCCGCCTTTTCAGCACGGCGCTCCTCCTCGCCGTCACGCTCGCCTTTCATTCCGCATCGCTCCAAGCGGAAGACGCGCTGCCATTCGGAGACAACGTCCAGGCCCGCGGCTCGCTGAACAATTCCCGCATCCGCTTCGAGAAGGACATGGAAGGCACGGTCGCCTTCCTCGGCGGCTCGATCACGGAGATGAACGGCTACCGTCCGATGGTCAGCGAAAACCTGAGGAAGCGTTTTCCTTCGACAAATTTCAAATTCATCAACGCTGGAATGTCCTCCACATGCTCGACCACCGGCGCATTCCGGGTCGCCAGCGAATTTTTCGTGGATGGCTGGGTGGATCTGCTTTTTGTGGAGTTCGCCGTGAACGATGATCAGGACGCGGTCCACACGCGCACCGAGTGCATCCGCGGGCTCGAGGGCATCATCCGGCATGCGCGGGAGTTCAATCCGAACATGGACATCGTGGTGACCTGCTTCGTGAACGAGGGCATGCTCGCCACGCTGCAATCCGGAAAGATTCCGCTGACGATGGAGGCGCACGAGTCTGTCGCGAAGCACTACGCAGTCCCGACGATCCATCTCGCCAAGGAAGTCGCGGAGGAGATCACCGCGGGAAAACTTACGTGGAAGGAATACGGCGGTGTGCATCCCGCGCCGTTCGGGAATGCCATCTGCGCTCGCATGATCGAGGATCTCCTCTCGCGCGCCTGGGCGGCTCCCCTGCCCGCCGCCGCGAGCCTCGCGCGGCATCCGCTGCCCGCACAGCCGCTCGATCCGCTGAACTACGGCAATGGGCGCTTCATCGCACCGACGCACGCACAGGTGAAGAGCGGCTGGACGCTCGGCATTCCCGACTGGAAGGAAGTGAAGGGCTCGAAACGCGAGCGCTTCACGAAGATTCCACTGCTGAGCGCGACGGAGCCCGGTGCCGAGGCGACGCTCGAATTTGAAGGGACAGCCGTCGGCGCATTCGTCGTCGCCGGCCCCGATGCGGGAATCGTCGAGGCGACTGTGGATGATGGCCAGCCACAGACCGTGAATCTTTTTCACCACTTCAGCGCCAGCCTGCACTATCCGCGGACGGTGATGCTCGGGACCGACCTGAAACCCGGCCGGCACACGCTGAAAATCCGCATGTCCGCGGAAACCAAAAGCGCAGGCCACGCGATGCGGATCATCCAGTTTGTCGCAAACTGAATCCGCCGCTTCGGACGGACGGTCGACTGATTTCCCCGTCCTGAAAATCGGATCCCCGCCGAGCCCAGCACGGCTGACGCGATCTGCGGCACACCAATTTCACAGGGCAACAAGCGCGCCCGCATTACCCTGCGCCGTTCACGACATTCTGCGGTGTGCCCGCGAGAAACGCCCGGATGTTTCCCGCAACGATGTCCATGAGCCGAGCGCGCGAGGCGTGTGTGGCCCACGCGATGTGCGGGGTGATGATGCAATTCTTCGCGGTGAAGAGCGGATTGCCCACCGGCGGCGGTTCGGTGGAGAGCACGTCGAGCGCGGCACCGGCGATGCGTCCGGCATTCAGCGCGTCGGCGAGATCCTGCTCGGCGACGAGCGGGCCGCGCCCGGTGTTGATGAGAAATGCGGACGGCTTCATCATCGCGATGCGCGCGGAATTTACGGCGCCACGCGTCTCGTCCGTGAGCGGGCAGTGCAGCGAGACGACATCGGCGCGGCGGAAAATTTCCTCCGTGGAAACAAACTCCACGCCGTGGATGCTGCGCGGTCGTCGCGCGCTGGCGATGACCTTCATGCCGAAGGCGATCCCGATGCGCGCGACCGCCTCACCGATGCTCCCGCAGCCGACGATGCCGAGCGTGCGGCCGGCGAGTTCGACGAGGGGAAAATCCCAGTAGCAAAAATCCGGGCACGCGCTCCAGCGCCCGTCGCTCACGGTCTGAGCGTGGTGGCCAGTGCGCTGCGTGAGTTCCAGGAGCAATGCGAAAACATGCTGCGCGACAGATGCTGTGCCATAGCCAGGCACATTGCACACGGGTATCCCGCGCGCGCCTGCGGCGGCGGTGTCCACGACATTGAAGCCCGTGGCGAGCACGCCGATGAAACGCAGCACGGGCAGCGCGGTGATCGTCCCGGCAGTGATCTGCGTTTTGTTAGTGAGGAGAATTTCCGCACCGGCGGCGCGCGCGATGATCTCCGTGTCTTCAGAGCGCATGTGGACGGTGAGTTCGCCGAGCGCCCCGACTGCGCGCCAGTCGAGATCGCCGGGATTCAGGGTGTGGCCGTCGAGGACGACGATGCGCGGGCGGCTTGTGGATGCAGGTGACATGGGAGAGCAATCAGAGCCCGCAAAGCTAGCAGGCAGCCGCCCAGCGTGTATCGCGAAAAATGCGCCGGCTTCGGGTACGACGACCGCCGCCATATTCCCCACTCCGGGACCGGGAACGCAACCCCCCGATCGCGACGGTCGCGAAACAGCCAATGCAGCCGGGGATTTCAACCCCGCCCAGTCGGCGTGCCCGCACTTTCTTCTCGAATCCCCCGCGTCGGTTGCAGCTTACTCACCAGATGGAAATTTCGAGCTACCTCGCCGCGCGCATCCAACTGCTGGACCGCGAACTGAACCGCCACCTCCCATCGGAATCCACAAAGCCGCACACGATCCACAAGGCGATGCGCTACTCGATTTTCGCAGGAGGAAAGCGACTGCGCCCCGTGCTCACGCTCGCCGCGGCCGAGGCGTGCGGCGGAAAAATCGCGGACGCATTTCCCGCCGCATGCGCGGTCGAATGCATCCACACCTACTCGCTCATCCACGACGATCTCCCGTGCATGGACGACGACGATCTCCGCCGCGGACGCCCGACAAACCACAAGGTCTTCGGCGACGGCATCGCCGTCCTCGCCGGCGACGCGCTGCTCACCGTGGCCTTCGAGATTCTCGCAAAATCAAAGCCCACAAAGCGCCATCCCATCGCCGCGCAGATCGCCGATCTCGCGCACGCATCCGGCAGCCGATGGCTTGTCGGCGGGCAGGTCGCAGACCTCGAAGGCGAAGGCCGTAAGCTCGGTGGCGACGATCTGAAATACATCCACCGCTGCAAGACCGCCGCGCTGCTCACCGCGAGCATCCGCCTCGGCGCGATGAGCGCAAACGCCACGCCCGCACAGGTCAAGTCGCTCACCACTTTCGGCCAGAGCGTCGGCCTCGCGTTTCAGGTGATCGACGACATCCTCGACGTGACGCAGCCGACGGAAAAACTCGGCAAGAGCGCAGGCAAGGATGTCGCCTCGCAAAAGGCCACCTACCCCGCCGTCTTCGGCCTCGATAAAAGCCGCGCCGAAGCCGGGCGCCTCACCCGCGCCGCGCACGCCGCGCTGAAGCCATTCGGAAAAAATGCCGACACGCTCCGCGCTCTCGCCGACTACCTGCTCGCGCGGGAATACTGAGAACCGTAGGCGCGAACGGAAGTTCGCGACAGAGCGCGCCGGGACGCGAGCTTCCGCTCGCGCCTACACAGATGCGCTCAGCCGCAGATTCGGATCGATGTCCTCCGCAAGATCACTCCCCTGCCCTTCCGCGATCCGCAGCGAAGCGACATAGGCGATCATCGCCGCGTTGTCCGTGCAGAGCGACGGCTCGGCGAGCAGCAGTTCGATTCCGCGCGCGGAGCACGCCGCCGCGAGCTTTTCGCGCAGCCGTGTGTTGCAGCTCACGCCTCCGCTCACCGCGATGATCTTCCGCCGGGTCGCGAGTGCGGCGCGCACGGTCTTGTCCACGAGCACATCCACGACGGCTTCCTGAAACGACGCGCACACATCGGCCACTGGCACCTCATCCATTTTCTGCAGCAGGTAACGCACGCTCGTCTTCAGCCCGCTGAAGCTGAACGCAAAATCCCCCGATGAAAGCATCGAGCGCGGAAAATCAAACCGCGACGGATCGCCTTCGCACGCGAGGCGGTTCACATTTGGCCCGCCCGGGTACGGCAGACCCAGCAGCTTGCCCACTTTGTCAAAAGCCTCGCCGGCCGCGTCGTCGAGCGTCTTGCCGAGCAGCCGATAGCTTCCCACGGCCTTGATCTCCACGAGCAATGTGTGACCCCCGCTGACCACAAGTCCGATCGCCGGACGCACTCCGCCACGGCCAAAAAAC
>JANXZI010000728.1 GCA_025355595.1 Spartobacteria bacterium | reverse complement strand
GGCGGTCTGGAAGGATGAGTCGAAATTTCCGCTGCTCGCCTTCAGCCGCTGCGCGACGGAACTGAGCAGGCTGCCCGCGCCCCACGCCGTGAAGAGGATGCCGTAGTTCATGCCGAAATTTTTCAGCCCCCAAAGATCTTTCGCGAATGACGGGAAGAGCGAAAGGTTCGCGCCATAATTAAAGCCGATGAGCGTGGCGACGAGGACGATGACATACTTTGCGCCATCGGAGGATTTCGTGACGGGGATCGCCACAAACATGAGCACCGCCTGGAAAAGCAGCACGAGCATGAGCGTCCACCGACGGCCGATTTTATCCGAGAGCAATCCTGCGCAGATGCGGCCGCCCGCATTCCCGATGGCCATGACGGCGACGGCGATGAACGCGTACTCCGCGCCCATCGTGGTTTTCGCCATGCCACTGATGCTACTGATGACCATGAGGCCCGCGCCCGCTCCGGCAAAATAAATGAGCCACAGAATCCAGAACGACGGCGTGCGGACGATCTCGCCCGGTGAAAGCCCGGTGGCGGCAGGCCTGCTGCCCGCACTCGCTCCGCCCGCGACATAGCCCGCAGGCGGATTTTTCAGCAACTGCGAGAGCGCGACGATGGCGATGAGAAATCCGACGCCGAGAAAGAGCATGGATTTTTGCAATTGGTAATGCGTGACGAGCCACTTCGAGAGCGGCGCGAGGTAAACGGGCGCGAGGCCGAAGCCCGCGACGACGAGCCCGGCGATGAGACCGGTCTTCGCGGGCGGAAACCATTTCAGCGCAGGCGGCGTGGCCGACGAATAGCCGAAGCCCATGCCGAGCCCACCGAGCACGCCGAAGCCGAGCAGCCACATCGCATAGCTGCTGGTCGTGGAAATCAAAATCAGCCCCGCGCCGATGAGCAGTCCGCCGAGCGTGGCGGTGACGCGCGGCCCGAGCTTGTCCTGGCAACGTCCGGCGACGATCATCGCGCCAGCAAAGACAAGGCAGCACAGCGTGTAGGGGTCGTTAAGCTGCGAGCCGCTCCAGCCGAATTCCTTCGTAATGGCATCCTTGAACATGCTCCACGCGTAGAGCACGCCGAGCGCGAGATTGATGCCGAGGCCGGCGAAGGTGACGATCCAGCCGCGGTTCGCGGATGGTGCTTGGGTGGTGTCGGTCATTTTTTGGGGCGGTGTACTTGGAAGGGATGGCCTGCTCTTATTCTTATTCCTAATCCTATTCTTCCTCCCTCTGCGCCGATGGGGGCCGGAATAAAAATAAGAATAAGAATAAGATTAGAATTAAGATGCTGTTCGCTTTCGCGTTGGCTTGCGTTGGCTTTTCACAGCCCGCTTCGCAGCGGGCTTGCGCGTTTTTTTGAAAAGCCGCGCGTATTCGTCGAGCAGATAACGGTCGGTCATTCCCGAGACGTAATCGCACACCGTGCGGTGCAGGCCGACCTCGTCCACACGGCGCGCGGTTGCCTCGCCGAGCAGTTCGGGCTTCTTGAGATACGCGGCGAAGACATCGCCGAGCATCTTGCACGCGGCGCTGTTCGCACCGGCGACGCGCGGGTGGTAGTAGAGGTTTTTGTAGAGGAATTTCCGGAGTTGCACGTTCGCGCGGCGCAGCGAGTCGCTGTACGCGATGAGCGGACGCGGACTGGCGCGCACGTCGTCGGCGCTGCGCACGCCCGCGGCATCAATGCGCGCGGAACTCGTGCGGATGACGTCGGCGACCTGGCGATCAATGAGGCAGCGGATCACATACGCGCGAAGTTCCGCGCCCTTCAGCGCCGGGAAATCGCGGCGCACCTGCTGCTCGGTGACCTGCCACGCTTCCAATCCCGCGAGCTGTTTCGGTTCGAGCAGCTTGAAGTCGAGGCCGTCGTCGAGATCGTGGCTGTAGTAGGTGATCTCATCCGCGAGGTTCGCCACCTGTGCCTCCAGCGACGGATGCGCGGCACGCTTTCCGCCGGGCTTCGCGCTTTCGTAAAAGCGCGCGTGCTTCTGCAATCCCTCGCGCACCTCGTGGCTGAGATTCAGGCCGGGGAATTTCGGGTAGCGCAGCTCGATCACATCCACGATGCGCAGGCTCTGCTCATTATG
>JANXZI010000723.1 GCA_025355595.1 Spartobacteria bacterium | reverse complement strand
GTGGCGTCGCACCATCGCACTCTCGCCGGGGCGCTACCGATTCTAAGCCACGGTGAAGACCGCAAGCGTCGAGGGCGGCGACGACACGGGCGAGGGCGCCGGCCTGCGCATCAGCGGCGGCAAGCGCAAGGGTGTGAACGGCCTCACCGGCAATGCCGCGTGGCAGAAGATCGGCTTTGAACTCGACGCCACCGGCGCCGAAGTGATCCTCGTCGCCGAGCTGCGTTCCGCCAAAGGTGAGGCGTGGTTTCAGACCGAGAGCCTACATCTCGTGAAGCTGAAGTAGGGAGCCATTCTCCCGTAATGCCGACGGAAGGAGGCAGGCTGATTTTTCCCGCTGCGTCCCGCACCTCGTATTTCGCGATTGAATGACCCCTCTCCTTCCGTCGGCGGCTACGGATAGGAACGCGCTTCGTTCTACTTCGCCAGCTCCTTCACCAGCTTCGGATCATACGTCGATCCCTTCGACACCTGCACGAGCGTCATGCGCACCTTCGTCGGGAAGAGCTTCTCGTGGTCAGGGCATACCCCCTCACTCCCCGACGCCCGTTCCCGTTCTGCCCCTTTCCGGTGCAATCGGCGCGAAAGCAAATTTCGGCAATCGGCTCATGAATCTTTTGTTCCGATCGCGAAAATCCGGTGACTTCGTTGCATGAATTTCGTTTCTAGTTTTCATCCTCCCAAAATTTTGCCCCGGTGAAACAGATCCTCCCATTCATTCTTGTCGTCATTTTATCCGCTGCGTCGGCCCTTGCTGGCAACGTGCGGCTCCCGAGCGACGGCGCGATGAAGGTCGTGGCGACGATTCCGGACACTTGGAAACAGAGCGTGGACAAGGACGGCGTGCTCGAAGCTGAATCACCCGACGAGGAACTGGGGATCGCGACGTGGGCGGTGGACAAGGCCGAACTCGGCGACATCCGCGCCGCGCCCGACAAATTCGCGCGCATTTTTCGCGATTGCGTGAAGGACATGGGCCTCTCGGCGGTGCCGCGCAACTTCATGCTCGGCACGATTCAGACGACGGTGATCGAGGGCACTGGCATTGATGTGGAGGACGGCGAGCCGGTGATTTTCCGCGCGATCATCCTCGTCGGCGGGCCGGAGGATGTGGTCGTGTTCTACGCGGCTGCGGACAGGAATGTGCAGCGCGCCAAGCTGGCGATCCTCGACCAAATCATCCGCTCGGTGCGCCAAGAGTAAAATGGCGGACGCGCTTCCGGAATCTGCACAGGCCGCGGGGGCGGGGGACGTGCCGCGCGGCGTGTCATCCATCGCAGGCCCGGTGATGCCGGAGCTGCTGCGCGACGAGCGGCTGCATGAGATTTTCGCGGCGACCGCGGATCGCATGCCGGAAAAAACGGCGCTGCGCTGCGGTGGCACGCGGATGACTTACGGCGAATTGCGCAGGCGATCCTCGCGGGTCGCGCGACACCTTCGCGCGCTCGGTGTCGGGCGCGGATCGCCGGTGGTGATCTGGCTGCCACGCGGCGTGGAGATGTACGAGGCGTTCCTCGGCGTGCTGGAGGCGGGTGGCTGCCACGTCGCGCTCGATCCAGATTTTCCGCCGGAGCGCGTCCTGCACGCAGCGGAGGATTGCGGCGCAAAGGCATTCATCACCACGGAGGAAATGGCCGGCCGGCTCGCTGCAAATCCGCCGCAGTGTGCCGTCGTCCGCATGGACGAGGATCAGGGCGAGATTGCGGCGCAGTCCGCGGAGCCCGTTCCGCGCGCGGCCTCGGGCGTGAGCGCAGGCGATGCGGCATACATCATCTACACCTCCGGCTCGACGGGCAGGCCGAAGGGCGTGGCCATTTCGCATGCGGCCATCTGCCACTTTGTCCGCAGCGAGGGCAGCGTGCTCGGGCTCACGGAGCACGATGTGGTGTTCCAGGGATTCTCGCTGTCGTTCGACATGTCGCTGGAGGAAATCTGGACGGCATTTGCAGCGGGCGCGACGCTCGTGGTCGGCACACGCGAACTCATGCATGCCGCGGGCGAACTCGCGACCGTGCTCGCGCGCGAAGGCGTCACGGCCTGGAGCTGCGTACCCACCTTGCTCGCGATGCAGGAAGGCGCGCTGCCCACGCTCCGCATCCTGAACCTCGGCGGTGAGGCGTGCCCGCCGGATCTCGTCCGGCGCTGGGCCACGCCGGGCCGGCGTATTCTCAATACTTACGGGCCGACGGAGACGGCGATCACGGCGACATGGGCGGAGGTTGGCCCGGACCGTCCCGTGACGATCGGCAGGCCGCTGCCAAATTACGGCGTTCACATTCTCGGCGAGGATCAGTCACCCGTTCTGCTGGGCGAGACCGGCGAGCTATGCGTCTCCGGGCCAGGCCTCGCGATCGGCTACGTGAACCGTGACGATCTCACGCGGGAGAAGTTTTTTCTCCATCCCGCACTCGGCCGTCTTTACCGTTCGGGCGATCTTGCACGCATCAATGCGGATGGCGACATCGAGTTCCTCGGGCGCATAGACACGCAGGTGAAGATCCGCGGCTACCGCGTCGAGCTGTCCGAGAT
>JANXZI010000681.1 GCA_025355595.1 Spartobacteria bacterium | reverse complement strand
GCTGACGACGAGCATCGCGTCGCGGATCGCCTCGGCTTCGAGCCGGCGTGAATTCATGCGGCCAAGCAGGTGGTTGTCCGGGTCGCTGCGATCCTTCGCGGTGTCGCGCACGGACGACTGGCGGTAGGCCGATGACGTGAGGATCAGCCGGTGCAATTTTTTCAAGCTCCAGCCCTGCGCGACGAATTCGCTGGCGAGCCAGTCGAGCAGCTCGGGATGCGTGGGTCGGTCGCCGATGTGCCCGAAGTCGCCGAGCGACGCGACGATGCCACGGCCAAAGTGATGATGCCACACACGGTTCACGAGCACGCGCGTGGTGAGCGGGTGCTTCCCGTCCGTGAGGCTCTGCGCGAATGCCGTGCGCCGTCCGCTCGTGGCGAGCGCGGGCGCTTTTTCCGCGATGGTGGCGGGATGAAAATTGGCGAGCACGGTCAGTTCGCCAGGCTGCACCTGGTCGCGCGGCTGCGTCGGTTCTCCGCGGTGGAAGAGAAATGTCGCGGGCAGCGGCTTCGCGGGAAATGGCTCCGTGAGCGGCGTGATGAATTCCTCGACCGGCTTGCGCTTGCGGATTACCGCGACCTGCGCGGCGATCCTCGTGATTTCCTCCGCGTGCTTCGTCTTGTTCGTGACGTCGTAGAGTCCGAGCGCAGGGCCGGTGAGATTGCCGATGCTCGGGTGCGCCTTGAGCAGCTTGGCCTGTTCCGGCGTCCGCTTTTTCACCTCGGCCTGAAACGCTGCGCGGAGCGGCTCGCGCAGTTCCTCCGGCTTTTTTTCGAGTTCGAGTTCGAGCGTTTTCGCGACGAATTCCTGAGTCTTGTCGCCCCGCTGTTTGTCCGCGGCTTTCGCTTCCGCCTCGATCACCGCGGCTTTCGCGCGGTCGGCGTCCGACATCAGCGAGGTGAGGCGCGCATTCGGCACGCGCCAGTTTTCCGTGTCGAGCGCGGGCTCGAAGATGGCGCGCATCCGGTAGTAGTCCGCCTGCGGGATCGGATCGAGCCGGTGGTCGTGGCACTGCGCGCAGCCGACCGTCATGCCGAGCAGCGAGGACGACACGACTTTGATCGTCTCGGCGACGACCGCATTGCGCGCGGTCTTCTGCTCGGTGGCCGCTGCGCTCGCCGTGCCATCGGGCACCATGCGGAGGAATGCCGTGGCCGTGAGTTTGTCCACATCGTCGGGCGTCAGATTTTTATACGGCTGCTTCACCATTTCATCACCCGCGAGTTGCTCGCGGATGAACTGGTCGAACGGCTTGTCCGCATTGATCGATCGGATCACGTAGTCACGAAATTGGTAAGCCCACGGGCGCACTGGATCGGCATCGGTGTAGCCGTCGGAGTCCGCGTAGCCCGCGACATCGAGCCAATGCCGCCCCCAGCGTTCGCCGTAGTGCGGCGACGCGAGCGCGCGATCCACCATGCGCTCGTAGGCACCGGGCTGGTCGTCGGCGAGAAATGTGCTGCGCTCCTCCGGCGTCGGTGGCAGGCCGGTGAGGTCGAGCATCACGCGCCGCAGCAGCGTCTCGCGGTCGGCCTCGGGATTGAAGGTGAGTCCTTTCGCCTCAAGTTTTGCGAGGAGAAAGGCGTCCACCGGCGTCTTCACGCGCGCAGTATTTTTCACCTTCGGGGGATCGCTCCGCTGGATCGGCTGGAACGCCCAGAACTCGCGCTCGTCCTCGGTGATGAAATACTTCGGCACCTCCGCGGGCTCGGCACGCGCCGTCTTCGCGCCCTGTGCCACCCACTGCTCGATGATCGCGATCTGCTCCGGCGTGAGCGGCTTTCCCTTCTCCGGCATCTCACCGTGTTTCAGCACGAGGACGATTTCACTTTTTGCCGCGTCGCCCGGCGTGAGCACCGGCTCGCCGTCCTTCGTCTTGCCGAGCATGAAGCGCCGCAGCCGCAGGTCCACGCCGCCCTTCGGCTTCTCACCTTCGCCGTGGCACTGGAAGCAGTGCTTTTTCAAAATCGGGCGCACGTCGCGCTCAAACGTGAGTTCCGCAGCGGCGGCATCCATCACCAGCACGGCACTGAGGCACGCTGGAACTGCGAGGCTGTGAAGTGGACGGGACATGTGGAAGGGCAGGGAAAAATGGAGCGCAACTGCTCGGCAATTTCATCCTTTGCGGGCCTCTTCGTTAGGGTGCGCGCCGCGCCCATGGCATGGCTCGCGGCCGGCGGCCGGAACGGATGCCAGCGCCCGACAAAAACTGCCCTGCCCGCACCGCGAAGGTTGCGTGCCGCGGAGTGTGCGTGATACACGGGTGCGCGTGCGATATCTCAAGGCCACTTTGATCTGCGGAGCCCTCACCGCGCTGTTCGTGGCGGGGCTTTTCGAGCTGCACGCCTTTGCGCGGCTGGATGCGTCGCTCGCATTTTTTCTCGACCGCCCGTCGCCGCCCGTCGTCGAGCGCGCCCTGCAATATTTTCTCATCCTGCTCCTCTCATTCGGAATCGCCTGGACCACGATCGATCTGAACCGCACCGCGCTGAAGCTCGGCATCGTGCTCGCGGCACTGGCGGAGACGGTCGCGGGAACCTGGATCGCGAATCTCCACGACGCGTATTTCTCGCCGTTCGCGGGCCTCGCCGCGATCGTCGTGTCGGCCGGCGCGGCGTTCGGCTTTTCGCAGAGCGCGGCGGGGCAGAGGAAGCGGACGCTCCAGCAGTTGCTCGGCGATCGCGTGTCCCGGCGGACATTCACACGTCTGGTGGAGGGAAATGCGCCGCTGAATTTTGACGGGGACCTGCGCGCGGCCACGGTGGTCGTGTGCGAAATCATCAACCACGAGGAACTCCTCGCGACGATGCACACGGACAACTACGTCGCGATGACGAATTCCTTCCTCGAAAATGCAACGGACTTTCTCGTCGAGCAGGGCGCGTATCTCGACGAGTGCGACGGCGAGAACCTGCGTGTCGTCTTCGGCGCGCCCCTGTCCGACCCCGAGCACGCGCGCGTCGCGTGCGAGGCGGCGCTGGAACTCGCCACGCACCTCGAGTCCGTGAACCGCGCGTGCCTCGACAAGTGGGGCAAGGTCTTCGACTGGCGGCTCGGCATCAACAGCGGCGAGATCATTTTCGCCGCGTACGGCTCGCGGCGGCTCGGCGCACTGAGCGTGTCCGGCGAGCCGGTGGAATTTGCGCGGCGGCTCTGCGCGGCGAATTCGATCTACGGCACGCGCACGCTCATCGGATCGCGAACATTCGGCCTCGCGGAGGAGGGCATCGAGGTGCGGCCCATGGAACTCATCCAGCGCTACCCGGACGGCACGAGCCGCGAGGAGGTGTACGAGCTCATCACGCACAAGGATCAGCTCTCCGAGTCGCAGCGCGCACGGCGTGACCTTTTCTGGAAAGGCGTCGTCTATTTCCGCGAGAACCTCCTCGACCGTGCGCTCGTGACCTTCATGGAGACGCGGGACAAATATGGCGCGGACGGCGCGGTGGATTTCTACATCCGGCGCCTCGAGCAGATGCAGGCGGGGCTGCCCGCGCTCGGCTGGGGAAATTCGCGACTGTAAGCCCGCCCCATGAAACGCGTCGAATATCCCGCGGCGATCCGCGCCCTCATCGCGGAACTGAAGCGCATGCCCGGCATCGGCCCGCGCAGCGCCGAGCGCATCGCGCTGTGGATGGTGCAGGCGCGCGACGCCCGGCCACGCGACATCGCGGCGGCGACGGTCGCCGTGTGCGATCACATTCACGCCTGTCCGCAGTGCGGCTTCTTCACGACGGAGCCGCTGTGCGAATTCTGCGCCGCGCCCGATCGCGACAACGCGCTGCTCTGCGTCGTCGAGCAGCCAACGGACATCCTGCCGCTCGAACGCACCGGTGTCTTCCGCGGACGCTACCACGCGCTCGGCGGACGCATCTCGCCACTCGATCACATCGGCCCGGATGACCTGCGCATCGCATCGCTCATCGCGCGCGTCCAGGACGCACATTTTTCCGAAGTCATCCTCGCGCTCGGCACGGACGTGGAGGGCGACGCCACCGCAAACTACCTCGCGGAACTGCTCGCGCCATTCCCGGTCACCGTCTCGCGCATCGCGCAGGGGCTCCCTGCCGGCGGCGGACTCGAACACGCGGACGAACTCACGCTGAACCGCGCGCTCGCCGGCCGCACGCGGCACGGGAAAGCTCCGTGATTTTCCGCATCTGCCGCTGATGCCATCGAGCCTCGCGCTCCCTGCTCATCGCGGGCCGGGAGCGTCTGCGGGCGAAATTTTCGCGATCGGAACACGCGCGCGGCATTGCTCGCAGAGCTGACCGTTTTCCGCGTCCACCGTGGCGACTTTGCCTTCGGCGTCATTCATCGTGCAGCGCGGCGTCGGGCAGTGTTCGAGGCCAAACGTGTGGCCGACTTCGTGCGCTGCCACGCGTTGCGTGCGCAGGAGCAGCTTCTCGTGCGGCACGCCCCGCGCGAGGCGGAAGGTGGAAAGCACACACGGTCGCTGGCCGAGCTGGCCGAGACCGAAGATGCCCCAGTCGAACACCTCGCCCTTCGTCGTCGAGATGTCCGCAGCGGTGATGCCGATCACTTTTGTCAAAGTCGCAGCGGTGTTTGCTTCGAGCCAGTCGAGCAGTTTCTCCGCGCGGTATCGTTCGCGCGGGCGGTAGAATGCGGACGCGGGCAGTTCCTTCGCCGCCAGCACCTCGACGTGTACGGCGTAGATTTGTTCCAGATACCCTCGCGCTTTCTCCACCACATCGGCGGGAACCTTGCCGAGCGGCTGGAGCGCGATCTTCAATTCATCCGCAGCCTCCGCGGGTGAAATCGCGAGCCCCAAGAGCGCAGAGAGCAGCAAAATGATCCGGCTCATCACGAGACGAATTTTCCCGGATTCAAAATGCCCTTCGGATCGAGCGCGGCTTTCAGCGCGGAGTGGACGTCGCGACCGGTCTTGTCCACGGCCTGCGACCACCACGGTTTCTTCGCGAGGCCGATGCCGTGCTCGCCGGTGATCACGCCGCCGACCTCCAGCACCCAGGTGAAAAGCTCGTCGAGTGCGCGGTCCACGCGCGCCTTCACTTTGCGATCCCCGTGGTAGTTTGCAGCCATGATGTTCACGTGGATGTTCCCGTCACCTGCGTGGCCGAAGCACGCGACCGGGTAGCCGTGTTTTTTTGCGAGGCGTTCGCCGAATTCCGCAAGCTCCGTGAGCTTCCCGCGTGGCACGACGATGTCCTCGTTCAGCTTCGTGAGCCCCGTGGCTTTCAGCGATGCGCTGTAGGCGCGGCGCAAGCCCCAGAGCTTCTCGGAATCCTCGTCGCCGAATGCGGTGAGCACGCGGAGGGCCTGGATTTTTTTCAGCAGCTTCGCGACGGCGGCGCATTCGCCGCGCACGGAATCCGCCTGGCCGTCGAGTTCCACGAGCACGAGCGACTGCGCGCCGGGCGCGATCTCGCGGCCGAGAAATTCGCGCGCACTTTGCAAGGTGAAAGGGTCCGCGATTTCCAGCGCGCATGGCAGGAAGCCCGCGGCGAAAATCTTCTGCACGGCGTCCGCGGCTTCGCGGAATGTGCGGAAGCTCGCGGCGAGCGTCGCGCGCGTGGGCGGATGCGGCAGCAGTCGCAGCGTCGCCTCGGTCACGATGCCGAGTAGTCCCTCGCTGCCGACGAAGAGGCTGGCGAGATCGAAGCCCTGCTTGTTCTTGTGCGTGCGACCGCCGCAGCGCAGCACGCGGCCATCGGCGAGCACGATTTCGAGGCCGAGCACGTAGTTGCGCGTCACGCCGTATTTCAGGCAGCGCGGGCCGCCGGCGTTCGTGGCGATGTTTCCGCCGATGCTGCATTCCTTCTGCGACGCGGGATCGGGCGGATAGAAAAGTCCGAGGTTCTTCACCGCCGCCTGCAGCTCGCCCGTGATCACTCCTGGCTGCACGACCGCGACACCATCGTCAAAATTGATTTCCTTGATGCGATTCATGCGCGCCACGCTCAGCGCGATGCCGCCATGCGAAGGCACACAGCCGCCGACGTAGCCGACGCCCGCGCCGCGCGGCGTGACGGGGATGGCGTGCCGGTTTGCAAAGCGCAGCGTCTTTTCCACGTCGCCGCGCGTCCGCGCGAGCACGACGACATCCGGCTTTCGCGAGGCAAACCACTTGTCCGTCGCGTGCGTCGCGAGCGTGGCGGCGTCGGTGCGGACGACTCCGGGGCCGAGCAGCCGCGTGAGTTTCTGCGAGAGACTCATCGTGAGATCGTGTCGTGGCCGGTGAAGAATTTTTCGAGAGTCCCGCCAGCACCGCGGAATGCTTTTTCAGTCTTCCGCCCGACATCCTGCACGCCCGAACGGGCGCCGGATGATTTCTTCGCAGGCTTTTTCGGCGGTGCCTTGCGCGGAGTGTCGCAGGCGATGAATGATGCGGCGAGGACGATGAAAAAAATGCGGAGTGCAGTCATCCGTTCTGGATAGCCTCTGCCCGCGCGACGGGCAAGCCGCAGGCGCATCACTGCTCCGGCTTCGGGTTCTTCCCGCCGCCAAAAATGCGCTTCAGCACGTTCGGCTTCGGGGGCGGTGCGGGCGTGGGCCTGGCCGCTTTCCCGACCGGCCGCGCCGCACCCGCGGCCGCAATTCCCGTGGGCGGCGCGAGCAGTTCGACGGCGGGCGATTTTTCAAAACCCTCGGCACTCAGCACCGCGCCCCGGGTCGCGTTCACCGCGAGGACTCCGAGCTGATCGCCCGCCGCATCGAGCACGGTCACTTTCCACGCGGGTGCATTCGTCGCAGCGTCGCGCATGAGTTCGTAGTTCAGCATGCCGACTTTCGCGCCATTCGCCTCCGCGAAGGCCGCGGCGAGCTTCCCGACGTGCGCGGAGTCCACCTTCACCGTGTCCGCGCCGATGATGTCCGCGGGCATCAGCGTGTCGGCAAATTGCGAGAGCGTGCGTGAGGTCAGAAATTTTCCCCCGGCCACGACGAACTCGCGCACGCCGCGCGGCTCCGCCGGATCATGCACGAGCAGATACCACCGCTCGGGCGAGGGGGTGCCCTCGCGCGCCTCGATGCGTGCGAGACGCTTCGCGGCGTCCTTCGGGATGAGCTTGAGTGCATCGAGCGCAGTGCCGCTGCCCTGCGCGGCGGCGGTGGAGACGAATGCAAAAAATAGGAAGGCGCGGAGATACACGGCGCATACGTTAACTTTTCCGCGCTTGAAGCAAACCAGATTCGGGGCCGACCAAGGAGGGCCGAGCCGGAATCGTAGCCGGGGCTTTCCAGCCCCGGCACGCACAGAGAGGATCAGTCTGCCTTTGGAGCAGCGTTAATGGGAGGTGGGGTGGGCAGCCTGCGGGCGGGGGCGAGGTAAGGTAGGTGCTGGCCGGGGGCGTTGCGGGTGGCTCCGTTCGGGGCGGCGGTGACGACTCGCGAGGATGGCGGGGCCGGGGAGGTTGGAGACGCTGGCGCCTGGGAGTTAGCCACTGTGGGTTTGCCGGGGTTGGGCGTCCTCACTGGCGGGCCGTTTCTCCACGGCGGATTTCGGATGATGTGCTCCGGCTTGAAGTTTGGCAGCACCAGCGGCTTTGCCTGTTGAGGCGGGCGGACTGTCTGCGTCCGCATGGCGGGGAGTTCCGGGCCGGCTGGCCGCGTCACTCCCGTCGCCGGACGGGGTGTGGGGTTGCCTGCCGGGATTGCGTTCACCGGCTGCCCTCCCTTCGCCATCCCCGCAGGCAAAGCCACAGCCGGATCGGGCCGGGAGGAAACGAGAAACCACACGACCGTCCCTATGGCCAAGGATACGGCGGCAAGGAGGATGGACAGCCGCACCCCGCGCCGTTTGCCGCCTTCGGTGCTTTGCATGGTTTGCATGGGATTCGCTTTCGTTTGGATCAGGATTGAATCGGCTGAAACTCAATAATCAGCCCGCCTCTCGCTCCTCTCCCTCTTTTCCTATGTTCCTGTCACAGTTGCGACGTTAATTTTCGATATGAGTCAGATCCCTTCCATTTTCGGAGAAGCGATTCGGAAGTATCATTAGTTTCAATTTGAAGCTCTAAATCCAAGAAAAAACCGAGCGCCGCGATTGAGTGGCCACGAGTCTCTCCATCAAACATCGCTATCGTCGAGCTTACTGCCGCAACAAAAATATCTCGATCAGCCTTCGTTGCTTTTGTCCCACTTAGGCTGTTCATCCAATATAACACAGCGCGATCCATCAGCTTGTATTTGGAAGACTCATCTCCTCGTGAATTAAAACAAGCTGCGATTAAACGCAGCGCTGCAGTCCTCCTGGCAGGATCTGCCGATACCAATGCGTCAATCACCGGACGACATCGAGCTATCGCTTGCTCCACTTTTATAGAATCGGGATCAGAAGCATCGAACTGAATCGACACACCAAGGACAGTTTCTGGGGCAGAGGCGTTATCTATTCGGTGGTGCTCTTGGGGCGTCTTGTCTTTGCAAGATCCAAGGAACAGCGTAAATGAGAGCGTAAAAAATAGGCGGTGATTGTGGATCATAGCTTTGGTGTTCAGGTTATTTTACTGCATTGAGTTCAAAATTGATCTGCCATCGACCAACGAAGGTGGCTGGCGGTCCCGGAAGATACATGTTTTCGCCAAAACTCACTTTGAGCTGCGTGGTTTCCTCGATCGGGGTTCCCGCAGTGGTCTTTTCCTTCCAGAATAATTCTTTGGGTTCTAATCTTGGTTGAGCTGGAGCGCCATCTTTTCCGATCATTCCCATTCCATCCGGCAATACTTTGGGTGAACGAGGATGAAAAAGAGAAACGCACGGAGATACACGGCGGACACGCTAGCTTTTCCGCGCTTGAAGTAAACCAGATTCGGGCCCG
>JANXZI010000666.1 GCA_025355595.1 Spartobacteria bacterium | reverse complement strand
CTTCGCCATGGGCCTGCGCGCCGCGCTGCGGCAGGCGCCAAAGGTGATCCTCGTCGGTGAAATCCGCGATCGCGAGACGATGGAGATCGCGCTCACCGCCGCGGAGACCGGGCACGTCGTCTTTTCCACGCTGCACACCATCAGCGCCGCGCAGTCCATCAATCGCGTGCTCGGCATGTTCAGCAAGGAGGAGGAATCGCAGGTGCGCGAGCGCCTCGCCGAGACGCTGCGCTGGGTCGTGAGCCAGCGCCTCGCTCCGAAGATCGGCGGCGGCCGCGTGATGATCCCCGAAATCATGGGCAGCAACATGCGCTCGCGCGAGGCCGTGCAGCTCGGCGAAAATGATGTGCGCAACCTGCACGACATCATCACGCAATCGAGTCCGGAAGGCTGGGTCACCTTCGAGGGAAGCCTCTGCGATGCCTTCCAGGAAAAGAAAATCACCGAGGAGACCGCGATGCTGCTCGCGGTGAACAAGACCAAGATGCGGCAGGCGATGGATCGGCTGAAGAAGACGCTCGGGCAGGACGAGCAGGGCCCGCATTCCTTCAAGCTTGCGCCCACCGATGAGCACGAGAAGAAGGTCGAACTGACGCCCCATGTGCCCGCGCCCGCGCCGGTGCCCGCGGTCGTCCCGCCGCTGGCGACCGTGCCGCTGAATCTCAAGCTGGGAAAGTGACCCGCACCCGGCGAGCGCAAAGTCACTGACACGCACCGCCGCGCTGTGGCAGAAGCCCTGCGTGCTCGCCACTTTTCTTCACTCACTCGGCCCCTTCGTCTTCAGCATCCGGGGCATGGGCCCGCGCTGGTACGGGCTCTCCTACGTGCTCGCCGCGCTGGTCGGGTTCTGGCTCTACCGCAGTCTCGCGCGACGCAGCTACACGGACATTGGGCAGGAGAAAGTCGCGGACTTCATCACATGGGCGGGACTCTTCGGCGTGCTACTCGGCGGCCGCGTCGGGTGGATCATTTTTTATGGATTCAAGGAGCCGCACGAACATCCGTGGTGGATGTTCGAGGTGTGGAAAGGCGGCATGTCGAGCCACGGCGGGATCCTCAGCCTGGTGTTTGTCACATTCGTGCTCTCGCGGCGCTGGAAGGTCTCGTGGACGAGCATCGGCGACTCGCTCTGCGTCGTCGCGCCGACCGGCCTCTTCCTCGTGCGCTGTGCGAATTTCATCAATGGCGAACTCATCGGCAAACCCGCCGCCGCCTCGCTGCCGTGGGCCGTGCAGTTCCCGCGCGAACTGCTCGACACGCCCGTCGGCCGCGACGAGATCGCGCCGAGGATCTCCGACGTGCTCCAGCGTCCCATCGGCGACATCGTCGAGATCATCCCACGCGACGCGGAGACCAACCGCGTGCTCGCGGAATTCCTCACGCCGCGCCACCCGTCGCAGCTCTACGAAGCGCTGCTCGAAGGCGTGCTCATGTTCGCCATCCTGTGGTTCATGCGCACGCGCTGCCGCGTGCCGCGCGGCGTGCTCACCGGAACATTTTTCATCCTTTACGCCACCCTGCGGATCATTGGCGAGATGTTCCGCGAACCCGATCCCGCGTGGGCTGTCGGCTCGTGGTCCGCCGGACAGTTTCTCTCGCTCTTCATGTACGGGATCGGCGCGGCCTTCATCCTCGGGGGCGTGAAGACGAGGCACTACGAAAAGGCCGACAGATGCGATTGACGAACAATGTAGGACAGGCTTCCAGCCTGTCCCGAATGGAACGCAGGCGACCACAACTCGGACACCCCGTGCGCCCACGCACCAGCAGACAGGCAAGATGCCTGTCCCCACATTGAACAGCCGCCTCGTCTCGCCGGTTTAATTTCCCATCCAGTTCTTGAGCACCCACTCTGAGAATTTTCCATTGGCCGCCGCCTCAGACTTCCAAGCCGTCACCCGTCCGCTCTTCGCGTGGCAGGCGTATGAGCCTGCGGTGAAGTGCAACCTCTCCTCCTGCGCGATCGAGACCGCCGACGGCCTCATCTTTGTGGACCCGATCGAACTCGCCG
>JANXZI010000654.1 GCA_025355595.1 Spartobacteria bacterium | reverse complement strand
CTCGATGAGCCGCTCCATGTACGGCTCGCCAAGCGCGCCGAGCACGAGGCTCGTGACGGTGACGCCGAACTGCGTGGCGGAGAGATACGCATCCATGTGCCCGAGGATGTGCTTCACGGTCACGGCGGTCTTCCGGCCTTCCTCGATGAGCGGGTCGAGCTGGCTGGCGCGCACTTTCACGAGCGAGAATTCGACGGCGACGAAGAAGCCGTTCAGCAGCACGAGGAGGAGGATGCCCACGAGCCTCAGCATGATGCTGCCGCCATCGTCCCACTCGGTCACGAGTGCTCCGGCGTTCGCGAGAAAGAGAGTCATCGGAAAAGAAACGAGCCGCAGACCATCGGCCTGCGGCTCGTGAAAATGTCAGCGGAGATGGGCTACCAGCTCGACTTCGTGACGCCGGGGATCAAGCCGTTGGAGGCCATTTCGCGGAAGGCGATGCGCGAGACCTTGAAGCGGCCCATGAACGCGCGCTTGCGACCGGTCGCGTTGCAGCGGCGGCTCAGGCGGACGGGGCTCGCGTTGCGCGGGAGCATCGAGAGGCCGATGTAGTCGCCCTTCTTCTTCATTTCAGCACGTTGGGCGGCGTACTTTGCCACACATTTGGATTTGCGTTTTTCGCGTTCGAGCCAGCAGGTTTTTGCCATGGGTAAATTTTTGAGAGCCGGGAAACTAGGGGGAGCGGTTTGGAAATCAAGCGCTATTTTCGGACGCCCGTCGCGGTCCAGCCGGCGGTTCAACCCGCTCCCGCCGGTGCTCAGAAAACCTCGGCATCGTCCGGCATGCCGGAATCGTGGCGGATGCTGTCGAGCCGCTTCCTCGCGCCGCGCTCGGTCGCCGGGCCGCTGATCAGATGCTTGACGGCATCGATGATCGCCGGCAGCGCGAGGAGCGCGCCGATGCCGAGCAGGGAAAAAGCGGTCGTCTTCTGCGCGCCGCGACTCATTTTTCCGCCGAGCAAGAGGCCGAGGCCGCAGCCGACCGCGGTCTGCGTGACGGCGAGGAGCGAGGTGTTGAGGACGTCGGTCTGCTTGGCGGATTCCATGTGGGTCATCGGAAAGATGCGAATTTCTTCCCCTGTGTAAAGCACCGACTGGGCCACCGGGTGAAAGTCCGCTTGCATGGAAACTCTGCGCATTTCCTGCCCGCCCCGGGGTGAACCGTGCGCTGGGTTCGGAACGTTCGCATTTCCACTGTCCAAACTCCGCGGGACCGTGCTATCCCAAACGTCCATCCCATGAATCCTCCATCGAATTCTTCCCGTCGTGATTTCCTGAAAACCTCCGGCGCGCTCGCGCTCGCATCCACGATCATCATCCCCGGGCATGTGCGCGCGGCGGACCTTGCGAAGGACAAGATCAAGGTCGGCTTCATCGGCTGCGGCGGGCGCGGCACCGGCGCGGCTTCGCAGACGCTGCAGGCGGACAGCAATGTCGAACTGTGGGCGATGGGGGACGTTTTCCGGGACAAAATTGACTCGTCGCTCCAGGTGTTGAAGGCGCAGTTCGAGGATCAGCCGGACAAGCTCAACGTTCCCGAGGAGCGGAAATTCGACGGCCTCGATGCGTTCCAGAAAGTGATCGATAGCGGTGTGGATGTCGTCCTTCTCACGACCTCGCCCGGCTTCCGCCCGATGCACATCAAGGCCGCGGTGGACGCCGGCAAGCACGTCTTCTGCGAAAAGCCGATGGCCGTGGATGCGACCGGCGTGCGCTCCGTGATCGAGAGCGCGAAGAAGGCGAAGGAGAAAAATCTCGCGCTCGTGGACGGCTTCGTGTGGCGCTGGACGAAGGCGAACCAGGAAGCCTACCGCCGCATTCACGCCGGCGAGATCGGCGACATCCTTGCCATCTATTCCAGCTACTACACGGGCGCGGTGGACCGCTACCCGAAATGGAATCGCACGAACACGAAGACCGACATCGAGTGGATGATCCGCCGCTGGTACTATCACACTTGGCTCGGCGGCGATCACATTGTCGAGCAGGCCGTCCACAGCATTGATAAGATGCTCTGGGCGATGAAGGACGTGCCGCCCGAGCGTGTCGTCTGCACCGGCGGACGCCAGACGCGCCCGAACAACCCGCCCGGCGAATACGGGAACATTTACGATCACTTCAGCGCCGAATACCACTGGGAGAGCGGCGTGAAGGGCTACCATTTCACCCGGCAAATCGGGAACTGCTTCCAGTCAAACGCGGACACCGTCATCGGCACGAAGGGCACCTACGAGGGCGAGAGCGGCAGCAAGCGCCACGTCTTCACTCGCACCGAAAACCCGTGGCGCTATAAGGCGCCGGACGGCTTCAAGGACGATGGCTACCTCACCGAGCATCAGGAAATGTACGCGTCAATCCGCGCCGGACGTCCCATCAACACCGGCGACCGTTTCACGAAGACGACGCTCATGGCCATCATGGCCCGCATGTCCGCCTACACGGGCAAGGAAGTCACCTGGGATCGCGCGATGAACTCGAAGGAGGACCTCTTCCCGAAGGACTTCAAGTGGGACATGAAGCTCCCCGTCGCCCCCGTCGCGATGCCCGGCTCCACGGAGCTGATCTGAGCGGCCTCCCGCCTGCAAAGCTGGCCTGTGCCAGTCATTTTTCGCTTGCGGCCGGGTCGGGGAATTCGCGCCCCTCCAGCTTTACGAACTTGCGCGAATGCCCAGCCAATCTCGCCCTCGGCGGGACACGGATCATCAGTCCCTTTTTTCTCGGTCCGGCAGCATCCGGTTCATCAACTTCACGGGAAACCAGCGCGGCCAGTTCGCGGGGACCGTGAAGAAGGAGAATCTTGCTCACTGCGTGAACGTGATCGTCACCATTGCCCCGCCGCCTTCGGTATTTCGGATGGAAATCAGTCCTCGGTGCAAATCCATGATTTGCTTGGTCACCGCCATGCCGAGGCCGGTGCCTTTGCCGTCCTTCTTGGTGGTAAAGAATAGGTCGTAAATCTTCTTCAACACTTCTTCAGACATGCCGGTGCCGGTATCCTGGACTTCGACCACGACCAATTTGTCACCGGCCCGGTAACGCGGCCCGGCATGCTTGGCGGCGGCATAGTCGGGGTCGTCCGCGCCCGCCATTTTCTCGGAGGTGGTGATGGTCAGACTGCCTCCGTGGGGCATCGCGTGGCAGGCGTTGACGAAGATGTTGATCAGGACTTGCTCGATCTTCTGGGAATCCATCACGCAGTCGCGAAGCCCCTCGCCCAGCTTCGGGATCACCCTGACCTTCGAGGAAACGAAGTCGTGCCGGACAAAGCGCAGTGTTTTTTCGATGATCTCGTTGATCGAGCCTTCGCCCATCGTGAGCTTTCGCACGGCGGAGAAATCAAGCAGGTCGCTAATGACGAGGTTCCCGCGCTCCACCGCGTCTTTCATATCCTTCAAGACCAAGGCGGCCATCTCCTCTCGGCCAAGGAGAGAGTCTCCCAGATAGGCAATTCCCATGGTCAGGATCTGGAGCGGGTTCTTGACTTCGTGCGCGATGCCAGCGGCCATTTGGCCGACCGACTGGAGCTTTTCGGCATGAATCAACTGATCCTGCGTATCTTTCAGTTCCTCATGCGACTCCGCCAGTGCCTCCAACGTTTCACTCATGTCTCTGGCGAGGCGCTCAAGCTTTTCCTTGGCCTCGATGAGTTGCTGGTTTTTCTGCACGGCGGTTTCATAGGTCGAGACGAGAAGCTCGACCGCCTGCATCCAGTCCGTCTTCAAGGTGTAGGTCTCGCCTGAATAGCGAACCTCCGTCGCGGGCCTGCCGTGGGCCTGCTTCCGCATCTCCAGATGTTCGAGCGCGTGCTGAATGCGGATCAGCAGGAAGTCATCAGCGTAGGGTTTGATGATGAAGCTGTTGGCCCCGCATTCGAGCCCTCTGAGGATGTCCTTCGGTTCGGCGAGCGAAGTGAGAAGGAGGACGGGCAGGTCTTTGAGCTGCGGGTCTTCTTTGATGTGCAGACAAAGCTCGTAGCCATTCATCTCCGGCATTTGGATGTCCGAGATGACCAGCGTCGGCCGTCGTGCTTCCAGCTTGGCGAGGGCCTCGGCGCCATCGCCTGCGGTAACGACTTCGTAGCCGTTGTGTTCCAGCAAGCGCTGGAGTCTCATGGCCTGTGTCGCGCTGTCCTCAACGATGAGCACCACGACCGCACCCTTGTCTGCCTGCAAACACTCCTGACCACCATCTGGCTGGGATCCATTCATCGCTATTGCTTTTGAGAGACAATGAATCCGAGGTCAATCCTTCATTTCCGGGATGGAGCCCGGGAAGGATTCGTGCGAGCATCACCGGGCCACTCTCCCGAGACGAAAAGCATGGTTTCCGTCGCCGTCGGCTACCATAGCCCGATTTTGGTCGTCCTTGCTGCCCTTCGCCTTGGGCGCTTTCTTGAAGGTCTCCTCCACGGCGACGTTGCCGATGGGGCGTTCGATGGCGACGCCGGCGATCAGTTGCTCGATGGTGCGAAGCTGGATGCGGGGGTACTTCGGCCCGTTGAATGCGCGGCCTTGGTGATTGAAGGCTCATCGCATCTGCTGACATAAAATGGCGAAG
>JANXZI010000605.1 GCA_025355595.1 Spartobacteria bacterium | reverse complement strand
GGCGGTGAGCGCGGGGTCGAGGACGAGGGCGGCGTCGAGCTTCACGAGCGCGGAGTCGAAGCGCTGGAAGGCGGCTTCGCTCTCGGCGAGGGCGAGGAGGGACGGGGCGCTGGCTTTCAGGTCGGCGAGGGCGGCGTTGGCGCGCTGGGCCTCCGTCTTTGCTGATGCCTCACCGCGCTCGGCACGGCGGCCTTCGGCGATGACCTTGGCCATGAAGCCGATGGTGAGCAGGATGACGACGGCGACACCGATGGAGGCGGCTTGGTTGCGCTTCACGAAAAGGGTGAAGCGTTTCCACTGGCCGGCATTTTCCGCGCTGGTGGCGAAGCCGGTCTGGTAGGCGAGGATGTCCGCCTGCAAATCCTCGACGCGCGGGTAGCGGGAGGACTTGGCGAAGGCCATGGCCTTGCCCACGACGGCGGCGAGGGATTCAGGAATTTGGGAGGGGCGATTTGCAATCGCCCTGCGCGCGGCCTTGCCGTCCGGGGTGGCGCGTTCGTTTTGCGGGAGCGGCGCTTCGCGCGTGGCATTTTGACGGCGATTGCAAATCGCCGCTCCCAGCGGCTCGATCTCGCCGCGGCCGACTTTGCCGACGACTTCCATCGCATCTGCGCCGCTCACGGGCACGCGCAGCGAGAGGATCTGGTAGAGGATCGCGCCGAGCGACCAGATGTCGCTGCGCGCATCGAGCGTCTCGACTTCGCCGCGCGCCTGCTCCGGCGACATGAATTGCGGCGTGCCCATGATGGTGCCGGCGAGCGTCGCCTCCGGCACGGTGGAATGGCGAATGTCGGATGACGAATGACGAAAATTAGCCGCACCGCCATCGGCAGCGGTGAGTGTGCTGCGGATGGTGTGGATTTCCTCCGGCGGAGCGGTGCCGTCATTCGTCATTCGTCGTTCGCCATTCCTCATGCGCTTCGCCAGTCCCCAATCCATGACGAGCACTTCGCCGTAGTCGCCGAGCATGAGATTCTCCGGCTTCAGGTCGCGGTGGATGACGCCCTTGCTATGCGCGAAGGCGAGCGCGTCGCAGACTTTCTGGAAGATGGTGAGCAGCGCGGGCAGCGGATACTTCGTCAGCGTCGCCTCGGTGTCCGCGGCCATGAGTTCGAGCACCTTCTTGAGCGTGATGCCCTTCACGAATTTCATCGTGTAATACGGCTGCCCGTTTTCATCCACGCTCAGCTCATAGACGGGGACGATGCTTGGATGCTCGAGCTGGCCGGTGATCTTCGCTTCGTTCAAAAACCGCGCGAGGCCGTCGGGGTCGTTCGAGTCGAGCATCACCTTCATCGCGACCGTGCGTTCGATGGTGGCGTCCTTCGCATTGAGGATCGCGCCCATGCCGCCCTGCGCGACGACCTTGCCGATGTCGTATTTTTTCTCCCGCAGAAACTCCTCGGGGAGCGCGCGCCTGACCATCGCCTGCGCGGGCGCGAGCGAAAGGTCTGACGCCTCGTGCTTGAGCCGCCGCAGCTCGATGGTGGCGGTGCCGACCTGGATTTTCTGATTCGGCCAAAGCCGCGTGCGCTCGTCCTTCGCGATGGGCTGGCCGTTGACGAGCGTGCCATTCGAGGAGCCGAGATCCTCGATGAGCGCGTGGTCGTAATTGAGGATGAGCTTCGCGTGCTGCCGCGAAACGAGATCGGCTTCCACGCGGATGGGGCAGTCCGCATTGCGCCCAATGACGTAGTCGCCCGGCGCGAGGACGAAGCGCGCGCTTTCAGTTCCGGCGACGGTGACGACGACTTCGGTCTGCGGGGCGGGCATGGCGCACGGGTGTAGCGAAGGCGCGCACGGATGGCGAGCGACTTTGGCTCGTCCGGAAGAGTGCGAGGCGACCGGGCGATGGACCGCGTTTCGCGCCGCCGCCTATTTCCAGGCGGGCACCCAGCGCACTGCGTCCGCAATGACGTGGCCGTCGGTGGCCTTGTTGGAAATGGTGAGGCTGGCGGATGTGCCGGCCTTGAATTTTCCCGTCGCGATTTTCACCCAGCCGCCTTTTTCGCGCTGGTTCACGGTCACGGATTCCTGGCCGGAAGCGGTGGTGATTTCCACCGGCACGTTGGTGGCGCGATTCCGGTTTTGCGTCCACTTGAGATACACGTCGTAGGTGCCGTCGGTCGGGAGATCCGGAGTGAAGGTGACGGACTTGGCGCCCTTGTCGGCGTCGTTGTCGTGGAGATAGCCGGCAACAGTGGAGGTGAGCCACTCGCCGGTGATTTTCGCCGTGGCGTGTCCGACCTCGATGCCACCCTGCGGGCCGGGATCGGCGGCGGCGGGCATCGGGCCGTCCCAAGCGAGGACTTGTTTGTCGGCGAGGAGACGTTCGCGGAGCTTGGCGTAGTCCACTTTTTGCACGGAAGTTTTTGCATCAATCGCGAGCGCGGCGGCGGTGCCGGAGGTCTGGCCGAGGATCATGAAAACGGGTTCCATGCGGATCGAGCCATAGGCCATGTGCGAGGAGGAGAGGCAGACGGGCACGAAGAGATTCGGGCACTCCGCTTCCTTCGGCACGAGGCTGCGGTAGCTGACGGGATACGGACGCGGCACGCCGGTCTGCACGTCGCCCTCGTTCCGCACTGCGCCATTGATGACGACGCGCTGGCAGTTGTGCGAATCCATCGTGTAGCTCGCGAGGCCCACGGGGTCCGCGACGATCTTGCGGCTCGTGCATTCGGCCTCGGTCATCACGTAGTCAGAGATCATCCGGCGCCCCTCGCGCACGTAGAGCTCGTGCGGCCAGCCGCCGGTCTCGGGGAATTCGCCCGCGGCCAGCCCGAAGCTGGCGGTCTTTTTGCGGACGGAATCCGGCACGGCGGGATCGTTCTGGGAAAACCACATGAGACCCTGCTGGTAGTTCACATGATCCTGGAAGATGCGCTCGCGCGTGGCGTAGTCGGCCTCGGGCCACGCGTAGTTCGCGCCGATGTGGTCGGAGGAAAAGCCGCCGTTGTTGTTGCAGTCGCCGTTGTGGAGTTGGGTCGGCTGCATCGGGTTTGGCTGCGCCTTCAGGTAGCGCTCGAGCAGTGCGTAGCGGTCGCGGTCATAGCCCTCGGGCTTTGGAAAGGGAGTGCGGCCCGCGGCATCGGAAAGCCACATGCGGAAATTGTACGCCTGCACTTTTTTGTCGCCCTCGCCCGCCTTGCCTGGAGCCTCGGCAGAGATCGTCGGGAGCAGTCCGCTCGCCGGTTTTCCCGGCTCGCGGTACGGATCCACGGCGACGGAAAAATTGTGCGTCTTGCGAAACTGCACGCCATTGATCGTCTCGCCATACGCCGCGTTGCCTTCGCGCCCGACGTGAAAGGACACGCCGGCCTTCGCCATCAGATCGCCTTCGTAGGTCGCGTCCACGAACATCTTCGCGCGCACTGTGTTTCCATTCTCGATGCGGATGGACTCGATGCGCGTGCCTTCCTTCACCACGTCCTTCAGGCGATGCTCATAAAAGATCGGCACAACGGCTTCCTGGAGCAGTTCCAGAAAAGCCGCCTCTGCCTGCGAAGGCCGGAAGCCGGAAGTCTTGCCGATCTTCGCATACACCTCGTTGGCAAATCCACCGATGGCCTCGCGCCTGCCGATGTCCGTGGCCGTGAGTCCGCCGGAGGTCATCCCGCCAACGTGCCGCCGCGTCACGACGAGCACCGCCTTTTTTCCCATGCGTGCCGACTGCACCGCCGCCGCGACGCCACCCGGCGTCCCGCCATACACGCAGATGTCCGCCTCAATCACGCGCGGCGGATTCGCGGGCGGGACGGGGTAGTAATAGTGCAGCCCCGGCGACGGCGTCGCGGGCCCGGCGGCAGGCGCAACGGTGACGCAGAGCGCGAAGAGGATTGGGAGGAGGAGTTTCATGGGCAGTGGAAGTTCGGCTTTGAAGAATGGCGGGCGTTTCGGCGGTGAGCAACTGCGACGGCTATTTCGCCGCCTTCTTCGCCGCGCCCGGCTTGCCGTCGCGCATCGGCCAGTTTGGATCGTCCGTGTGTGCGGCTTTCATCAGCGACTCTGCTTTCGCCACGAGGTCGGGTTTGTCTGCGGCGAGGTTCTTCGATTCGGCGGCGTCGGTCTTGAGGTCGTAGATCTCGATCGACCTCGACGGGCCGTTGCGGACGGCTTTCCAATCATCCCAGCGCACCGCTTGCAGCGATGCGCCCTCGTGCAGTTCCCAGTAGAAATATTCGCGCTTCGGCGCGGAACCGCCCTTGAGGAATGAGACGAGCGAGAGGCCGTCAATGCGCGTGCCGGCGGGAATCTTCGCGCCGCTGAGTTCCGCGCACGTCGGGAGAAAATCCCAGAACGCCCACGGCTCGTCGCTCACCCGGCCCGCGAGCACGGTGCCGGGCCAGCGGATGATGCCCGCATTGCGCAGGCCGCCTTCGTAGAGCGCGCGCTTGCACCCGCGCAGCCCGTTCGCCGCCTGGTCGAAGCGTTTGCCGAGCGGGGAGTTTGGCGCGAAGGACGAGCCGTTGTCGCCCGCGACGATCAGGAGCG
>JANXZI010000587.1 GCA_025355595.1 Spartobacteria bacterium | reverse complement strand
CTGGCCGCGGGGCATGGGCGGGTGCTGCTGCCGGATGCGATGGAGCGGAAGTCGCCCAATGCGGCGCGGGAGTGGGGCTGGCAGTGGGTGTTCCCGGCGGCGAAGTTTTCCACGGACCCGCGCGCGGGGGTGGAGCGGCGGCACCATGTGCTGGAGAAGAATCTGCAAAATGCGGTGCGTGCGGCGGCGCGGAAGGCGGGGGTGGAGAAGGCGGTGACGCCGCATGTGTTCCGCCATAGCTTTGCCACGCATCTGCTGGAGGCAGGCTATGACATCCGGACAGTGCAGGAGCTGCTCGGGCACCGGGATGTGAGCACGACGATGATCTATACGCATGTGCTGAACCGGCCGGGCCTCGGGGTGCGTTCGCCGCTGGACTGAAACCCGCGAGGGCGCGTTGCTTCAGGGCTTTGCTCGTTTCGCCACAATCCCAGGGCGTTGCCCCGGGCTGGTATGGGCGCGGGCCGTTGGCCCTCCGCGGATCAAGCCGGAAGAATGTATGGCACGCTCTACACGGCCTGCCGCACGGCGCGCCAGCGCTGCCGCACGAGCACCGTGGCGGTGCCGCAGAATGCCAGCCACGCGGGCATCGCCCACGCACTCCAGAGCGGGATCATCTCGGCTCTGCTGGGATTTGCGAAGAACCACGGCATGCGCGCGTCCACCGATGCGGTCTGGTAGAACGCGAACAGAAATGCCGTGGCCGCGGCGGTGAACACCGCGAATCCGCGCGCGGTGAGCAGCAGCAGGAACGGCGCGGGCCACACCATGTACTGCACGCCCACGCCCGGCGCGCAGATGAAGAAGACGAGCCACGCGATGCCGACCGTGGCGGCGAATTCGGCGGGCTTCGCTTTGCGCCGCAGCCAGCCCACGGTGAAAATTCCGCCGATGGCCGCCACCTTCAGCACGGCGGCGATCGCATTCTGCGCGGTGCTGAGACCGGTGTAGCCGATCTTCTGCACCGCATCCCATCCGGTGAAACGCAGGAAATACGGCACGCCCCACACGCCCCATGTGCTGCCGTAGCCGAAGACATTGTGAAGGTAATCCTGCGGACACACGATGAGCGGCAGCGACCAGCCGGCGAGCATCACCGAGCCGGAGGCGACCATGAATCGCAGCAGGCCGGGGAGGGGATTCGCGCGGCCGAGCCAGAAAAAAAAGAACACCGGCGAGACGATGATCGGGACGATCTTCACATTCGCCGCGAGGCCAAAGAGCACGCCGCAGAGCACGGGGCGCTCGATCACCGCCGCGAGTGTCGCAAGGAAAAGCAGCGCGACCATGACGGGGTCCACATTGCCGTGGAAGCCCGAGACCATGAGCGACACGGGACTCGCGGTGAAGACGATGAGCGCCCACCACGCCGGGAGATGGCCGAGCTTTGCACGCCAGCGGAGCAGCGCCGCGACCACCGCGACATCCGCGATGATGCCGGCGAGTCGGAGCAGGAAGGCGAACATGAGCTTGTCATTCCCCGCGATGTGATAGAGCAGCCACGCGAACCCGCCGGTGAGTGGCGTGTGGTTGAACTTCTCGTCCATCTTGTAGAGTTCGGTGAGGCCGTATTGCTCGACGCCTTTGCCGAAATTATAAAACAGCACCATGTCCACGCTGCCCGCGCTGTTCAGCGCCCAGATGATTTTCAGCAGCGTCACGACGAGCAGCGAGAGTAGCACGGCGCGGACATACACGCGCGATGCGCTTGGTCTGGATGCGGACTCGGTCATGGGCTGCGCTCGACTTAGCAAGGATCGCGCCCATGCGAAATAGCCGTCACTTCGGGTGCGTGAGCAGAAGACTCAGTAGTCGTTCGGATGCTGGAAGTGCGCGCCGTCCAGTCGCCGGGAACCGGGGCCGCCGAAACGCACGTCGAGCCGGTTGGCATTGGCCCGGCCCTCGATCTTCACGGCGTGCCGGCCCGGCGCGAGATGCACGGGGACAAACCACCACTCGCTGCCGTGCGGCCAGTTCTGCGGCTGGCCGTCCACGGAGAGGCGCAGGGCCGATGCGCCGTGGAGTTGGAATTGATACACGTCGTCCGTCGCGGTGAGGAACCACGCCTCGACGGTGAAGGTCTCACCGTCCTTCACGCCCGCGGTCTTCAGCCAGTCGTCGGTGGCCTTCTGCACGATCATTTTTTTGCCTTCGGAATTTGTCACCATGAATCCATCCGCATACGGCTTCCGCGAATATGCGGGCGGCGGCGGGAGCGCGGCGGGCGGCTTGATTTTCACGGTGATTGGCTCGCCGGTGACGTGCTTTGCATCGCCGAGCACCGCGACCGTGTGGAGTCGCACCGTGCCCTGTCCGAGCACCCGCGGGTCAATCTTCGCGACGCCGCTCTCGCCCTCGATGCGCGCGACTTCATCGAGGTTTTGAAAAATGAGGATCGCCTTTGCACCGGGCGCGCGCGCGGAGATTTCGAGCGACTGGTCCCACGGCACGGAGGCTGGTGGCGGGCTGACGCGGAGTTCCGTTTCGCCATTTCGCACCACGACCGGGATGCGGACGCTGCCGCGCGTGAGCGGGCCATCGGTGCCGAGCGCGGCGATCACGATTTCATGCGGGCCGTCGGGCGTGTCGGCGGTGTTGAAGTCGAAGGGCTTTCCCGGCAACGATGCAGCGGCGCGGCGACCGTCGAGGTAACATTCAAATGCGCCCGCCGTGATGCCGTCGGTGGAGCGCGACGTGGGCAGGATGCTGACGCGGCCTTTCAAAATCACGCCCGGTTTCAAATCGCCGGGCAGCACGGTGAGATCCTTCTTCCACGGCGAGCAGAGCGCGTCGCCGACGATGAGGAGCTGGTATGGCCCCGCGACCGACTGGTAAAATGCCTCCGCCAACGAGCAGCCCTGCGCATAGTGCCAGTGGATGAACGGCGTGGGAAATTTTGCCTGAATCGCAAATGGCTCGGTGACGGTGCCGCTCGCACCCGCCGCGCCGTGCCGGATGAATTCCGTGAGTGGTGTCTGACCGTCCGACTCGGTCATCGCGCCGCTGTAGCTCGTGAGATTGTCGCCGATCGCTCCGGGCAGCAGTGTGCTTCCGCTCGCGGCCCACGAGTAATCGGCGCTGCCGATGGTGACGCCCGCGACATCGCCTTTTTTTAACGGCAGCACGCCGTCCTCGATCACGCCCCACACACCGGCGTCGCGGAGTTTTTCCGTGGCGCGCAAAAATCCCCACTCGCGCGTGGTCGAGCGCACGTCGCTGTTGCGCATGAAATAGACCGTGCCCTTCGGACGCGTGCCGTCGGCGGCGACCGATCGTTGCAGCGACGCCAGCGCCTCATTCACGGAATTCCCGCGCCCGCTCGTGCAGGCGAGCACCGCGGAGAGCATGTAGTGGATGCCCTTGTCCGGCTGCACCCACTGGCCGTTCGGCAGCCATCCCGCGCTGGCGCGGAAGCCGAGTGTCGGCGCGAGTTCGATTTTCGTCAGCTTCGCGCGCTTCGCGAGGATGGCGAAGTCTTCGCGGCTGCGGATGGCAGCGAGATCGGGATCGGCGGCGGCGGCTCGCATGTCCCACCATCCGTTGTCCACGGCGCTGCGGAGTGCGCCGACGGCGTCGTCGAGTTTGCCGACACGCGCGAAGGTGCAGGCAATATTGTAGAGCAACTCGGCGCTCGTCGGGTGGCTCTTTTTGAGTTCGAGAAGCTTCTTCAAAGCCGGCTGGAGCGTGACGTCGGCAGTGGCCGGATCGGTGGACAGCTTCGGCGGCGATGGGACAGTGTTGTCGGAAGTCGCCGGCGTGGCGGGCGACTTCTCGCGAAGCGCGGCGAGAGCCTCCGCATAAACTTTCCGATCTCCGTCGCTCCACGCAGGCTCGTGCGGCGTGAGGAGTGGCTGGCGACAGTAAAAGTTCGCGTTCAGCCCGAGGTACTGCGGGTTCTTTCCCATCGTGAGCTGGTAGAGATACGTGAGGCCATTGATGGACGCTGGCTGCGAGATCGCCTTGGAAAACTGCTTGCCGGCCATGTCCGGGCTCACGTCAACCGCCCACGGGAAATCCGCGCTGTAGAGCACGCAATCAATCTGCGGCGCGATCCCACGCTGCTCCGCCGTGCGCAGCAGCGGCGAGAGGATCTTCGTGCGGAAGTCCTCGACGCCGATGCGCTCGAAGTCCGGCAAATTGTGCTGCCGCACGACATTCGCCGGCGGGATGTGGCGCGCGGCGATGTACTCGTTGGCGATGAAGGTGGAGGCCCACGAGTCGGCGTTCACCACGATGAGCGTGTTCTCCGGCCCGCCGCCGGCGAAGGCCGTCCCGGTCGCGCACAGGATGCCCACGGCGAGCAGCGCGCAGATTTTTGCGTGGAGCAAAGTGGCGGAAAATATTCCAGGGCGTGCGGACATGGGGACGCGTGCATCGCCGAATCCGGCAGAAAAGAAAACCACCAATCGTGCTGTGCGGCATTGCGCCCTTGCGGCAGTGACCCTTTTTTGAACCACGGAGGGACGCAGAGGAAGCGCAGAGGAATCACGAAGGCTTTGTGCTCCTCTGTGAATGCCTCCGTGTTCCTCTGCGGTTTCTGGACCGCGCTGCAAAATCGGGACACCGCCGACCTTGCCAGCATCGCGACACCTTTGCAGGATGGCGCGACTTTGAACGAGACGACAATCATCGCTGCGACGCTGTGTGGCGGCGCCCTGGGGGCTGGGCTGGTGTGGCTGTTTGGCAGGCAGCGGATCGCCGGTGCCGTGGCCGAATCTGAGGCGCGCCTGCAGACCGCGCACGCGGAGGAAAAACTCACGCTCACGAAGAGTCTCGCGACGGCGGAGGCGAACGACGCGGCGGCGCGCGAGAGAGTGGCGGACCTGCAGGGCGAACGTGCAGAGCACGAGCGGGCGCTGGCGGATTTGCGCCGGACAAAAGGGGAGGGGGATTCGCGCGTCGCGGCGTTGGAGATGCAGATTTCCGAGGAGCGTGAGCAAGCGATCGAAAAGCTCGCGCTGCTCGATGACGCGCAGAAAAAACTGACGGACGCATTCCACGCGCTGAGCGCGCAGGCGTTGCAAAAGAACAACGCGGCATTCCTCGATCTCGCACATGCGACGCTCGGGAAATTCCAGGAAAAGGCGACCGGCGATCTCGCGCAGAAGCAGCAGGCCATTGCCGAATTGCTCGCACCCGTTCGGGAATCGCTCGCGCGCGTGGACACGCAGATGAACGAGATCGAGAAGACGCGCGCCGGCGCTTACGAGGGGCTCATCGCACAGGTGAAATCCCTCGGCGAAACGCAGCAGCAGCTCCGCGGCGAGACGGGCCGCCTCGCGAGCGTGCTGCGCTCGACGGGAGCACGTGGGCGCTGGGGCGAGATCCAGCTTCGCCGGGTCGTCGAGCTGGCCGGCATGCACGACCACTGCGATTTTTACGAGCAGCAGAGCGCGGACGGCGAAGGCGGCAGGCTGCGCCCCGACATGCTCGTAAAAATGCCCGGCGGAAAGACGATTGTCGTGGATTCCAAGGTGCCCTTCAGCGCGTACGACCGCGCGATTTCGGCACTGGACGACACGGTGCGCGCCGCGGCCTACCGCGAGCACGCACAGGCCGTGCGCGAACACATCAGGGCGCTCTCGGCGAAAAGCTACTGGGAGCAATTCGGCGAGGCGCCGGAGTTCGTCGTGCTGTTTTTGCCGGCGGAGACATTCTTCGGCGCAGCGGTGGAGCACGACCCAGAGCTGATCGAATTCAGCGCTGAGAAAAACGTGATGCTCACGACCCCGATGACGCTCATCGCGCTGCTGCGCGCCGTCCACTACGGGTGGCGGCAGGAGAAGCTCGCGGAAAATGCCAAGCAGATCAGCGAACTCGGCGCGGAGCTGTACGAGCGGCTGGCGAAGCTCGGCGAGCACTTCGGAAAAGTCGGAAGAAATCTCGGCAGCGCGGTGGATGCCTACAACGATGCGACGCGTTCGCTCGAGACGCGCGTCTTTGTGACTGCGCGCAAATTCAAGGAGTTGCACGCGGCAAATGGCGGCAAGGAAATCGAGGAGCCGAAGCCGCTCGAACAGATGGCGCGCAGCCTCCAGGCTCCGGAGTTGCTCGGTGCCAGCGAACCGGCGCAGCCATGACGCGAATTCCGCAGGATCCCGCAGTCCTCGGATGGCGCGGAAGGTTGCAACCACGGATGGCGCGGCTGTTTCGGAAGAAGAATTGCGAACCACTTTTTCATCCGTGCCATCCGTGTAATCCGTGGTCGTTTGTTTTCCGTGATGCAGCATTCGGAGATGAACCCGGGATCCGTTTTTCCCAAAGTGCGCGGACATTTCGCGGAATGATGAGCATGACATTTCACCACGAACCGCGCGCGACCACGGCACGATGAGCTGGTTCAATCTCAACCTCGGAGCCTTCTCCGCCGCGCTGCTCAGCATTCTTTTTGAAGGCATCCCGTTCCTTCTCCTCGGCTCGCTCATCTCCGGGCTCGTGGATGTGTATGTTTCCTCCGCGCGCATCACCCGGCTGATCCCGAAAAATCCCGTCGCCGCCGTGTTCGTCGCCGCCCTGCTGGGCATCGTTTTTCCGATCTGCGAATGCGGGAGTGTCATCGTGGTGCGGCGTTTTTTGAAAAAGGGCATGCCGGCCGCCTGCGCCGTCGCCTACATGCTGGCCGCGCCCATCGTGAGCCCCATCGTGGCGCTCAGCACGTGGAAGGCGTTTGCCGGGCAGGATGCCGCGCTCATCACCACGCTGCGGCTTGGCATGGGCTTTGGCGTCGCGGTGCTCATGGCGCTCATCATCCAGCGGATCCCGCAGCGGCGCATCCTCCAGCCCGCGTTGCTGGCGGCCGAGCCGGAGACGCGCCGCACCGGCCTGCGCATCGCGGGTGGCGACGGCACGGAGCCGCAGGATTTCGCCATGTTCGCCGCTCAGGCCACACCCCGGCGGAGGCTGCTGCTCGCCGCGCAGTCGGCGGTGGCGGATTTTCTGGATGTCGCATTCTATTTTGTCATTGGCGCGAGCGTCGCGTCGCTTTGCATCGGCCTGAGGGAACCCGTCATCACCATGTTTGCGCATGAGCCGCTCCTCTCGATTTTCGTGCTCATGGCCGCCGCGGCGGTGCTGTGCCTGTGCAGCACCACGGATGCGTTTGTCGCGGCGACTGCGTTCCAGCAATTCTCCATGGCGTCGAAGCTCGGCTTCCTCGTTTTCGGCCCGATGTTCGATCTGAAGCTCTTCTGGCTCTACGGACTCATTTTCAAAAGGCGCTTCGTTTTTGTGATGACGGCAATGCTGTTCGCGATCATCGCCTTCATCTGCTGGCGCATGAGCGACATCGAGCGTCTGGGCAGACCGTCCGACGGCAGTCCGCCCACCGCGCAATCCGCTCTGGCACCGGCCGCGAAATAGCGCACCTTCCCCGCCATGAACCCGCTCTTCTCCCGCTGGCTGCCTGCGGTCACGCTCTTCGCATGGGGAATCACCATCCTCGTGCTCGCCCCGGCGGGACTCCTCGCTCGCGAATATCAAATCTACGCCTTCATTGCTGCCACCGTGCTACTCGCGGGTGGCGTCGTCATGGTGCTGGCGCGCATGGATGCCGGCTGCTGCGCGGGATCCGCGTGCGGCCACGGGCTGAGCCGCCGCACATCGGGGAAAATCCTCTCCTTTGCCGTCATCACGCTGCCCATCGCCTTCGCGCCGTTTGCCTCGAAAACTGCGCTCGACAAACTGCGCACCCAGAACTGTGAGTCGGCAAATGACTACGGCAAGGTTCCCGCTGCCGCGCGCGAACAGTACCAGAACCAAAAGAAACTCGCCGCACAGAACACCGCCGCAAAGCGCGCAACCGCTACCTCGCTCGAACAGATCCCGAACGCCGTGCCGCCGCCTGCGGACGGAACTGCCGCTATCCGCAAACCCGCCGACCTCACACTGCCGACCAAGGACGGCAGCCAGCCTCCGCCCGCCGAGACGCCCGCACCGCCCGCCGGATCGCCGCCGCCCGCGACGGAAGGCAATGTCACCGACTACCTCACGCGCACGCCCGACGGCATGATCGTCGCCGAGGTGCTGGATCTCCTCTACGCCGCGCAGGACAATCTGCTGCGCAAGGATTTCGAGGGCCAGCGCGTGCAGCTCATCGGCCAGTTCATGCCCGACTCCTCGAACAACGCCGCCGGCAACCGTTTCAAAGCCGTCCGCATGTTTATGACCTGCTGCGCCGCCGACGCCCGCCCTGTCGCCACGCTCGTCGAGGCGGAAAAGCTCCCGGTCTTCCCCGAGATGACGTGGGTGAAAATCACCGGTACCCCGACTTTCCCGCTGGAGAAAGGCCGCCGCATCTCCGTGCTCAAGGCCGAGAAAATCGAAAAGGCCGAGCCGCCCGCGGAGGCGATGATTTACTGAGCGGCTGGCGATACGGTAGTGCCAATGAATTTTCCGATCCGAACCTTGTGGTTACTCCTGCTCAGTGGAGACCTGTCGTATTCTGCACCAAAGGATCTGTTTCTGGTCTGCATCGATCCCGGCCATCCATCGGAAACTTCTGACGGTTCGAGCGCCAATGGGCTCAGTGAAAACCATCTGAACTGGGAGGTCGCGCAGCGTCTGGCAACAAAGCTGAAGGCCAAGGGAATCCCGTTTGTTGTCACGAAGGGTTCGGAAAAGCAGCGCGTGACCAATCGTGAGCGGGCTGAAATCGCGAATGGCGCGAACTCTTACCAGATGCCATGCACGGCATTCATCCGCCTGCACTGCGATACGGGCGGGGGCAGCGGATTCATGTGGTACTATCCCGATCGTTCGGGGACAAAGGAGGGCGTGACGGGACCGCCGCATGATGTGCGGGCTTCCAGCCGCCGCCTCGCTGAAACGATGAACGAAGCGATGAAGCCTGTCCTCAAAGGAACGCTGGGGGCCAACACCATCAAGACCGACGCGCAGACCTTTGTCGGCGGAAAACAGGGCGGGGTGCTGACCGGCTCGATTTTTTCCCGCGTTCCGACCGCGCTGATTGAGATGTGCTTCATCAATAGCAAGGGTGATGCTGAGATCATCGCCAGCGCGGCGGGACAGGATAAGATGGCCGACGCCCTGCTCGCAGGCATCGAGGCGTGGAGGGCATCGCACTGAATTGCGCCGGCGCCTAACTGGCTCTGCGGACCGTCGGGAGAGCAAAGCGTGGTCGCCTCCATCCATCGGTGGCTGCGACTCGCGGGGTCTCAAAGAGCGAAACTTCAGAACAGCGGGAGGCGCCTGCGGCGGTCCTAACGTCTAACATTGAACACCTAACTTCTAACGCTAAACGGCGGAATCCGATCCCTTGGAGCTGATCGCTGTGAACTTCCAACGTTAGGTGTTGGGCGTTAAATGTTAGTCGTTAAGCGCCGCGCAGCGGCCTTTCCTCAATGCAGCTTCCCTGTGGCTTTTGAGGCGATTACCCTGAGGAAGTTGTTCACTTCCCGTTGCCGAAATTGACCTCCTGCTGCACGAGGCTGGCGAGGTCGGCGAACATTTTGATCATCGCTTCGGGGAACTGCCGCGGGCGGGTGTCCACGAGGCAGAGGGTGCCGATGCAACTGGCATTTTTGTGGAAGACGGGGAAGCCGGCGTAGAAGCGGATGCCTGGCGCGCCAGTGACGAGCGGGTTGTCGGTGAAGCGGACGTCCTGGTGCGTGTCGGGGATGATCAGGGGTTCGCGTTTCAGGATAACGTGGGCGCAGAATGCCGCGTCGCGCGAGGTCTCGGATGCGGCGAATCCCCGGCAGGATTTGAACCACTGGCGGTTTTCATCCATGAGCGAGATGTAGGCGATGGGCACGTCGGCGAGCGCGGCGGCGACGCGCGTGATGCGGTCGAAGCGCTCCTCGGGCGATGTGTCGAGGAGGCCAAGCCCGCGGAGTGTGGCGAGCCGGGTGACCTCGTCCGGCGGCATCGCGGCGCGGGCCCAGCGGCAGGCGGTGCGCATGATCCACGACTGGATGTGTGCGCGCGCGTACTGTGTGGTGAATGGCTTCACGAGCCAGCCCGTGACCCCGGCGGCCTTGCCTTCGTCGGCGCGCTCGCGATCGGCGACGATGACGATGGGGACATTTTTTGATTCCGCTCCGCCCGCGCCCCGCACGCTTTTGCAAATGCCGAGGCCGTCGAGTCCGGAGAGGCGATCCTCCATGAGCACCAGTGAGGGCACTTCGGATTCCACCATTTGCAGCAGCGAACTCCCATCCGAGGCGTGGCTCATCCGCACGCCTTCCGCGCGGGTGGCCTCGGCGAGCGTGACGGCGAGTTTTGTGTCTGAGATGCCCATGACGACGGTGGATTCCCGGATCACCGGAGCCGCGGCGGGCGTGGCGGTGACGATGCTCTCGCGTGTCTGCTGCGGCTGGTCGGGCGCGCGGAGTTCCACGATTTGTCCGTCGGCTGCGGCGAATGCGTGCATGGGCGATTTTCTCTCCGCCAAGTCGGCGTAAACTGCCGCGACGACCTGATCGAGCGCGTCGTCGGTGCGCAGGGGATCGTGGTGGGCAAGGGCGAGCTGCCTCACGCCGGCTGCGCGGGCAATCGCCGAGACGTATTCGACCGGGCTGTGGCCCCAGCCTTTTTTGCTGAGATACTCGGCGTCCGTGTACTGCGCGTCGTGAATGACCAAATCGGCATCTGCAAAAAATTCGCTGTGCTGCCGATCGCGTTCGCTGAGTTTGTCGGGCGCGGCTGGCTCTCGCGAGTAAGGCTCGTGGTCGCACGCATAGACGACGCGGATTCCCGCCATGTCGAAACGATAGGCCAGCGTGAGCACCGAGTGGTTCAGGTAGCGCGTGGTGATGCGCATGTCGTCAATCTCCAGCGTGCCCTCGACGAGATCGTGGAAGCGAATGCTTGCGCCCATTTCATCGAGCGTGAGCGGGAAATAGGAATACTGCATCTGCCCCGCGAGCGTCTCGCGGAGCGACTGGCCGAGTCCGGCGGGGCCGTAGATGTCCCATTGTCCGCCCGGCACGAAGAGCGGGGCGAAAAATGGAAAGCCCTGGATGTGATCCCAGTGCGTGTGGCTGATGAGGATGCTGCCACGCAGCGGCCCCTCTGCCTGCGCGAGCAGGGTCTGGCCGAGATCGTGTGCGCCGGTGCCGCAATCCATGACGACGAGCGAACCGCCCGGCGAGGTGAGCTGGACACATGACGTGTTCCCACCATAGCGGACAGTGTTGCGTCCGGGCTTGGCGAGCGAGCCGCGGGTTCCCCAGAACTGCACGCGCGCGGAAGGTCTCGCTGGGGGGCTGTTTTCAGGCACGGGTGCGACTCTATGGGCGCGCCTTCCGCGGAGGCAATCCCGTTCAAGTATAAATCGCGGAGCCAAGACGAAAAGGAACAGGAGTCCGGCGCATACTCGGCGCAGAAAGAAAGGAACCCCGGTTCGGGATCGACAACCTTTGGCGCATCTTTCACCCTGCCCGTGAAATCAACGCGACGTTGTCCGCGGAAAAAATCTCACATTGACCATGGCCAAGACCGACTCCGCTAAACCGCTCAGCAAAAACGTCCACCTCCTGCACTGGGTGAAAAAAATGTCCACGCTCTGCAAACCTGATCGCATTCACTGGGTGGATGGATCGAAGGACGAATATGATCGGCTATGCGACGCGATGGTCGAAGGCGGCACGCTGACGCGGCTCAATCCGAAAAAGTGGCCGGGATGTTTTCTCGCGCGGTCGGACGCCAGCGATGTGGCGCGGGTCGAGGATCGCACTTTCATTTGCAGTGCATCGAAGGACGGCGCGGGGCCGACGAACAACTGGATGAACCCATTTGAGATGAAGAAGAAACTGCGCGGCCTCTTCAACGCCTGCATGAAGGGACGCACGATGTATGTGCTGGCGTTCTGCATGGGGCCGCTGGATTCGCCGATGTCCCAGATTGGCGTGCAGCTCACCGACTCGCCGTATGCCGTCGCGAACATGCGCATCATGGCGCGCATCGGCACGAAGGTGTTCCAACTGATCGATAAGAGCGACAAGCGCGTGGTGCCGGGCATGCACTCCGTCGGTGCGCCGCTGAAGAAGGGGCAGAAGGATGTGCCGTGGCCGTTCAACAAGGAAAAATACATCGTTCATTTTCCTGAGACGCGCGAGATTTGGAGCTATGGCTCGGGCTATGGCGGCAATGCCTTGCTCGGCAAAAAATGTTTCGCGCTGCGCATCGCCTCCGCCATGGCGCGCGACGAAGGCTGGATGGCCGAGCACATGCTCATCCTCGGCGTCGAGGATCCGCAGGGGAGCAAGACGTACGTGGCCGCCGCGTTTCCGAGCGCGTGCGGGAAAACGAACTTCGCGATGCTCATCCCGCCGAAGCATTTTCTGGATCAGGGCTGGAAATGCTGGACCGTGGGCGACGACATCGCGTGGATCAAACCGGGGGCCGATGGCCGCCTCCACGCGATCAATCCCGAGGCTGGGTTCTTCGGCGTCGCTCCCGGTACGAGCACGCACACGAATCCGAATGCAATGGCCTCGCTGCGGAAGAACACGATCTTCACGAATGTCGCGCTGACTCCCGATGGCGGCGTGTGGTGGGAAGGCATGACGGACCAGCCGCCGGCGAAGGCCATAGACTGGCAGGGCCACGAATGGACGCCCGAAATCGCGAAGGAGAAAGGCGTGAAGGCCGCGCATCCGAATTCGCGCTTCACCGCTCCTGCCTCGCAGTGCCCGAACATTGATCCCGACTGGGAGAAACCGGAAGGCGTCCCGCTCAGCGCGATCATCTTTGGCGGACGCCGGGCGACGACGATGCCGCTCGTGTACCAAGCGTTCAACTGGAGCTGCGGCGTGTACATGGGTGCCACCATGGGCAGCGAGATGACCGCCGCCGCCGGCACCATCGGAAAAGTGCGCCGTGACCCGATGGCCATGCTGCCTTTCTGCGGTTATAACATGGGCGACTATTTCCGCCACTGGATCTCGATGCAGCGCACGCTCACCTCCACGCCGCGGATCTTCAATGTGAACTGGTTCCGCAAGGACGCGGACGGAAAATTCCTCTGGCCCGGCTTCGGCGATAACATGCGCGTGCTGCAATGGATCGTGGATCGCGCGAACGGCCACGGCATGGCCCGCGAGACCCCCATCGGCTGGATGCCGGAATACTCGGACATTGACTGGACGGGCCTCGACTTTTCTGAGGAGAAATTCAACGAGCTTCAGCGCTTCGACCGCGACGCGTGGCGGGCGGAGATCCTCTCACACGAAGAGCTGTTCCTCGACCTGAAGAGCCATCTGCCGAAGGAGCTGATCTACGAGCGCGAGCTGCTGATCTGTCGGATGTGATCCTTTGTTCCGTGGACGGTGAGGAACCTAAGAATCATCCGAATAGCTTGCCTTGCGCTCTCGGAAACTTCCGTTCGCGTGATGAGTCAACCAACCCGGAGGGTTGCCGGAAATTAGCCGGCGGTGAAACTACCGGATGACGGGTTTCCAAAGGCCACCGCCCCGGCAGGGGCGACGGAAATTGGATGAACACGCGTTCCCAGCGCCCCTGCCGGGACGCAGGACTTTTTTCCGCATGAACCGGTGGTGTTCGCTGCGCTCGACCACCGGCTAATTTCCATCAGCCCTCCGGGCTGCCACTATAATGCGCGCGCCTCAATAAACCGCATGGTTAACCGACGGTTCATTCATGCGAGAGCAGCCATCTGGGCGCGAACGGCGAGTTCACTCGCGAGGAAAGTGTGCGACTGCGCCATCGCTGTCTCGGTGCGGTGAAGGACATCATCCACGAGCTGCGTGCCCCACGGACATGGCATCTTGCGCCTAACATGGCATTGGGCCGAGGGTGGGCGGCGTTTTGCTCGGTGTAAGGGGGAGGGGAGTCCTCACGGGCGGGAAGTCTTTTGCGACGGGCTTCCAGAGGCAACGTGGGAATTCCTGATGTTAGCCGGATAGTCGGGTCGGTCTTCCGGTCGCCGCGGCGCGATAGGTGATAGACCGTGGTGCGCGGAAAAGATGGCGAATATTGAATGCTGAATGGGGAATGACGGGAGGCTTGGGAAGTGGGGAGCATGGCTTCCTGCGCTGCTTTCCGCGCGGCGGCGGTGAAAGCCCCGGGATTCGGCGTGCATGGCGCGGCGGACGGCATTAGGAATCCCGCATCCGCGCCCTCACTTCACCCACCACTGCGCCCACTCATGCTTCCCACCCTCCGCGCGCTCGTCGCGCCTTTGCTCGCATTGCTCGTCACATTTACCGCGCACGCGGACGATCCCGCGTCGGGCAAGCCGCTGCTGTGGCGCATCGGCGGCGAGAAGCCGAGCTACGTCTTCGGCACAATCCATCTCGCCGGTCCGCGCGAGACGAAGCTCGCATCTGTGACGGAGAAGGCACTCGACGGCTGCGAGATCCTGATGTGCGAAATCCCGATGGATGCGGGCACGCAAATGAAGGCCGCGGTCGCGATGATGGCGGGCGGGAAATCGCTGAAGGATTCGCTGCCGAGGGATCTCTACGAACGCACGGGGGCCATCCTCCGGCAGATCCATCCACAGCTCTCGCTCAAGCCGCTCGACCGGCTGCCGGTGTGGGCGCTGGGCTTCGAGTTGCCGTTGTTTGAGGAGTATGTGAAATATCCCGGGGGCAAGATACTCGATGCGCAGCTTTACGCGCGCGCCGAGGCTGGCGGCAAGCAAGTGGGCGGAATCGAGACCCTGGATGAGCAGATGGCCGTGCTCTCCAGCTTTGCCGCGGATGACCAGATCGCCATCCTGCGGAGCACGCTCGACGGAATGGAAAAGGCACAGCGGGAAAAGCGTCTCCCGATCGAGGAACTGCGGGAAAGCTATCTCTCGGGCGACCTCGCGAAAATCGAGGCAAAGATGAATGAGTGGTCGAAGGGCCTCGACCCAGCGCTCCTGAAGCGGGTGATGGATGCGCTGCTCACAAAACGGAATCATGTGATGGCCGGGAGGATGGCTGTGAAAGTGAAAGCCGCCGAGGGCAAGCCGGTCTTCTTTGCCATCGGTGCGGCGCACCTCGGCGGCGACGAGGGCGTGCTGAAGCTCCTCGAGAAGGCCGGGCTGAAGGTCGAACGCGTGGTGGAGTGACGGGCGGCACGGCCCTCGTACAATCTTTTTACAACGTCGTGGATGACGGCGCGCGACGGCTTCCTCAGGATCGGTGCATCATGAAAACCTCCCTGCTCACCGTCCTGCTCGCCGCTGCGTCCGTTTCGTTCGCCGAGGAAAGTGTCATTCATCCGAAGATTGATTCGGTGGGCCTCTTTAAGAATGGCCTGTGCGTGGTGAGGTGTTCGTTCACCGCGGATCGCGCGGGTGACTTTGTCTGGGATGAGCCTCCGCGCGCGGTGCATGGGACTTTCTGTGCGGAGTCGGGCGGTGCGATCACTGTCCGCTCCACCCTGCGCAAAGTGGACCAGGGCGCAGAGTCCAGTCTGCCCACGGGAAATTTGCAGGCGGATCTCGCGGGCGCGGAGGTGAAGCTGACGCTCACGTCGGAAGAGGGCAAGGCGAGCACCGTGCTCACCGGAAAGGTGTGGACGATGCCGGAGCCAAAGCCGGAGCCGCGGGTGTGGGGTTCGCAGGACGGCGCGGGCGACGGCTATGCGAGAAATGCGTTCAACGGGCGCATGGCGGGCGTGCCGGTTCCGACGACGGGAGGATTCCTCGTGCTCGAAGGCGACAAGGGCGCGAGGGAATTCATCGCGCTCGGGCGCATCGGCCGGGTGGAAATTCTGACTCCCAGTGCCGCGCGCAAGCACACCAAGGACAAGCCGGCGATGATTTTCACCGTGTCACAACCGGGGCCAGTGAAGCTCTCCTATCTCACGCGGGGCGCGAGTTGGGCACCGGCGTATCTCGTGGATCTGACGGATGCGAAGAGCCTGCGCATCCGGCAGACGGCAGTGGTGAAAAATGAACTGATGCCGTTTGCAGAAGCGGAGCTGTCGCTGATTTCCGGGTTTCCGAATGTCGAGTTCGGGCATGTGGATTCGCCGCTGTGGCAGGGCAGTTCGCTGGCGGCATTTTTCCATCAGATCAATAACAAGCCCGGACGGGGTTCTGCAGGGGCGCTGAGTCAGAATGGTCAGGTGTATAGTAATGCCGCGGCGGCGGACATGGGCGCTCCGATTCCCGATGTGAATGAACCGGGCGCGACGAGTCAGGATCTCCACTTCGAGAGTCTCGGAAAACGCACGCTGGATCTGGGCGACGCGATGTCGCTGGAGGTGGCATCCGGCGACACCGCGTATGAGCGTGTGGTCGAGTGGACGATCCTGGACACGCGTGACGCGTTCGGACGGTATTTGCATTCCGGCCGCGGTGAGGCCGAGGAAGTTTCGGATGCCTGGGACTCGGTGATTTTCCAAAACCCGCTGAAGTTTCCCATGACGACGGCCTCGGCGACAATTCGCGAAGAAGGGCAGTTCCGCGGGCAGAGCCAGAGTAACTGGACCAATCCGGGCCAGCGCAGTTGCCTGCACATCACGAAGGCGCTAAGTCTCCAGACTGGCCACTCGGAACTGGAGGAGTCGGGCAAGCGGGAACAGGAGATATGGATCGGTGGCCGCAGGTATTACCGCGCGACCGTGAAGGCGGAGGCGACGGTGCGCAATTTCCGCGGCACGCCCGTGACGCTGCTGATGAAGGCGCAATTCTCCGGCGCACTCATTGAGGCCCAGGAGAAACCAAGCGACACGCTCCGCCGCGAAGGAGTATTCAGCGTGAACCCGCGCCACGAGCTCGAATGGAAACTCACGCTCAGGCCCGGCGAGGAAAAGAAGGTTGTGTATCGTTACACCGTGCTGGTTTCAACGTAACGGCGGATGGAACTTCCGGGAATCGTCGCTGGTCTGAGAATGAATAGATTACCAATGAAAATTCGATCTACTGGTCTCGCGCTGGCCTTACTGTGTTTCGCGTGCGGTTGCCGCGAAAATCAGCAGGCTGTTTCGCCAGCGCTGTTTCCAGACGGCCTTGCTGAGGATGCGCAGAAGACGTATTCGGCCCACGTCGGGGCACTCAACGCCGCGGGTGAAAAACTAGGAAACGAAATTCCGCCGGGCTGCTGGGCAGAGCGCATCAAGGCATTGCACCCGCTCAAGGTGTACACGCACAGGGCGAATATCGTCGTCGTCCAGCGCATGAACGACGGCGTGGAAGAGGGTAAATACATTGATATTCTCATCTCGTCGTACCTCCCGCAAACCGGAGACGACGGCTTTGTGTTCAGCCCGAATCCGACGAGTGGCAACACTTACCAATTGGGGAGCGGCGTGTTTGATTTCAAGCGGACGGTCGGGAAGTAGCGGGAGCGGGGAGCCGTCCATCATGTCTTCCGGGAAGGACGCAGGCCGCCAAAGACTGGGGAATAATCATTTAAGCTAATTCATCGAAGTTGGCAAAACCACTATTAGCCCGGCAACTAAATGCGAGGCATTGCTGTCTTAATCATAATCTTATCCGCAATCCTAATCCCTGCTCATACGCAGATTAAGAGTAGGATTATGATTACGATTAAGATGCGGAGTGAAACCTGTTTAGGTGCCGGAGTAATAAACTGCACTCACCTGCACTAATGAACCTTAATCCGGTCATGGAAGGAAAGAATGTCACGCCAAGGCGCCAAGGCGCAAAGGGTTGGGATTTTTCCGCACTCCCCGGCTGATGGAATGGACGGCTTCCGGCAAGTTCCGCTTCTTGGCGCCTTGGCATGACATCCCATTCCCGGATTTAGGATGAAGGCGTCTTGTACAAATAAACGGACAGATAGCGGGACGGTGTGTCTCGGGTAAGGTGGGCGTCCCGCCTTTCGTGGCGTGCGTCCCGACCTATTTCCGAAAGAGATGATATGAGGGGGGCACACATTGCCTCTTTTCTTCACCCGCAAAATGAAGACCTTCCGCGACCAACTCCTGACGGAACTCTTCCATGAGTGCAGGTTAGTACAGGTCAGTGGTTCCTTCTCCTGTGGAATCTAGATTTGACGCCAATCCCATGACTATCGCGGACGGAAACTCTGACTTCACGTTGGCAAACCGCGCCTATGTCGCCGGGAGCGAGAGATGCGACCGGAGTGCGCGTGTCACCTATGACTTTGAGTGGCTCTGCGCGATCGGCTTGCCGGCTTTTTGTGCGTTCGTGGCGTTTCGCTACGGGAATCCTCCCATCATCCACCTCTCAGGGCTAATCCTCAGCATCCAGGCATTCAGACGGAGGTGTATGTTTCGGTTCTTCGACACCAAACTCTACGAGAACTGCCATTGCGGCCACCTCAGCATCGAGCAGAAGCGCATCTGCCTCGGAATCGCGGCGGAATCCGCGAGCAGCAGGGGGACATCGTCTCGTTCGCGCCGGAGAAATCGACTGCCGACGCACGAGAAGTGAGGCGCGCGACGGCCCTGATTTTTCCCCGCGATCGCAGCGGCGGAATGTCAGACGGAAGCCGTGGATGCGCGCTTCTTCGGCTTCGGCTTCGCAGCGACCGGAACCGGGACTGGAACCGGCGTGATGACCGGCGGGCGACTGTGCGTGCCGGCGGCGAATCGCGCATTCAGATCGGCCGCAGTCGAGAGGAACGTCTCAAGGCCCTTCGGCACGCCGCGATATTCCTTGCCGGTCTTCTTGGCAAAGCCAGCTTGCACGAAATTTTGGAGCTTCTCGTAAAGGCGCAGGCGGAGCATTTCCTCACCGCCGGAAGCCGCGTTCTTCGCGCGGAGGTTCGCGTGGACGATGTCGAAGAGCGACTTGAACTCAAAGGGCGTCTTCTTGGAAAGCACGGCTGCAAGCTCCTCTGCCACCCGATCAGGGCCGCGGCGGGAAAATCCATAGGTTGTCTTCATCTCGTCACCATCGCAGGTTTTCCGCAGGAAGCGAGCGGTCGTTTCACTTATCTTTCGAGGGTGCCCGAAGGAATGTTGCCCTGTTGAACTTCCGGCAGGCCTCGGAGCGACCCACGAACCAGGGTGCTCGCGCAAGCATCCTGAGAGCGTGTACGGGAAATGCCCGTATGGTGGTTGGAGCAGCCGTTTTTTGAAACGCAGAGACGCGGAGACGCAGAGAAACCAGGGTGATTCCCTGCGATGCCTTCTTCTCTTTGCTTCCCGTCTCTGCGTTTAGTTTCTGACTTTCGGTAGAAACTCTGAGGCCCAAGGAGCGACTGGGCGTAAGTCCGGCTTGACACCCGTTGCCGCTAATTTCTTGCTCACCCTTCACCATTTCCTGTGAAAAAATCCCTCCTCCCCGTATCCTGTGCGGTGCTCATGCTATTTGTATCCACCGCGCCGGGCTGCGCGGCGGAGATGCGCACTTGGACTGACACCGCGAATCATTCCGTGGAGGCCTCATTCAGCGGAATCGAGGGCTTGAATGTGAAGCTGCTGCTCAAGAACGGCACCACGATGAAGGTGGCGTTCGCGCTGCTCATCGCGGCGGATCAGGACTACGTGAAGCTGCAGATCGCGAGGCCCGCGACTGCCTCGCCATCGGGCACAGCCGCGCGCACGGGCAAGGCCCCGGGCGCATGGCCGACCACCACCGAACTGAAGGAGCCCGCCGTCGCCACCGTCGTGAAGGAATCCCCGGAGACGAAGGAATACATCTACCGCACGCAGCACTTCGAGTTCCGCTGCGACTCGCGCCTCGGCGCGGATGTCGTGCGGGAATTTGGCCGCATGTTCGAGGGCACGCGCGAGGTGAACTGCGCGCTCCCGCTCGGAATAGACCCGACGCCGGAGAAGGGGCAGGAGTTCTTCGTCGCGAAGCTCTATACGGAGAAGCAGGACTATCTGAAGGACGGCGGCATCGTGGGCAGCGCCGGGATTTATTCCGGCGGGGCAAAGGCCATCAAGGTGCCCATCGTGAGCCTCGGCGTGAAGCTCGCGGGCAAGCACTACACCGTCATCCCGATGGCCAGCAACGACACGCTCGTCCACGAAATCACGCACCAGATGATGAACCACTGGCTCGGCAAAATTCCCGAGTGGTACGTCGAGGGTTCCGCGATGTACGTCGGCTCGGCAAAGTTCCATCCCTCGGGCCGCTTCACGATGCCGAAGCTCGGCGTGACCGTGAAGGAACTCGAGCATCTGCGCCCTGGCAAACACACGATCTGGCACCTGGATTACCTCATGAATATCACCCCAGCGCAGTGGCACGCGGGCTTCGGCACGAGCCCGGATGGCACCGTCTCGCGCAACTATACCTCCGCCATCGCGCTCACGTATTACTTTTACCACGGCGACGACAAGGGCGACGCCGCGCACATGGTCGCCTTCATCAAGGACATCGGTGCCGGGAAAAAATGGCAGCAGGCGCAGGACGAGCATCTCATCCGCGGGCGCAGCTTCGCGCAGATTGAAAAGGAGGTCGTCACCTTCCTGCACCGCGGCGGCATGACCATCGAGTGGGCCGCCGGCCCGGCGAATTCCGCGCCGACACAGGCGAAGTAGTTTCAGGAGCCCTTCGGCAGGCTCTCGCCCTCGGGGCGATTCAAGGCCGGCGCGTGGCGCGAGTAGCCGGCCCATGAACTCGAGGACAGCCGACCGACGTAGGTGCGTTTCGTCTTCGGGTCGGCAAAACCCACGTCGTGGTTGATCTGAACCCCACCGTCGGGACGCTTTTTCTTGTCCTCCATCGCCTTGGCCACGTTCGATTCGAGGACGTCGGTCTTCGTCACGCTGTGCTTGCCGACGAAGGCCGGGTCGGTCTTTCCATCAACCATGAACTGCGCCTTTTCATACCAGATGCCGTCGTGGGTGCGCACGCGCTCGCCACCGAGATCCTTGACCAGCTTCGGGCTGCCGCCGGGGCCGATGAGTGCTTCGCCGGTGCAGTGGCAGGCGGAGATCTGGAAGGCGTGCCCCTTGGGTGATTTGACCGCGCGCGTCTGGACATAATCGCCGGGCTTCACGTCCTCCAGATCGAGCACCTCCGTGCCGATCTTGGCGATCACAAACGCGCCCGCCGCACCCTTGACCCGCGGATCGTCCTCCGCGGCGGAGTTGCCAAAGAGCCCGTCCTGCGCGTAGGCCGCGTACATGGCGGTCTCGGCGGCGGTCTTGTTGCGCGCCTTGGCCTCGGCGATCTTGGTCTTCAACTCTGCGGGATCGGGATAATCCTTGCTCGTCGGCATCGGCTCAAGTTCCGGCCCCTTGCCGAAGGTTTCAAAGCCACCTTCGACGACGGATCGAATGGACATCTTTTTGGTGTCCGGAACCATTTCGCCGGTCTTCGGGTCTTTCTTCTTCTTCCCGGTGTCGTAGGCATATTTCTGGTCCACGTCCACGCCGCTTTCGAGCAGGGACCAGTTGGACAAACCCGAACACCAGATCTCCTTGGTGTCCTCACGGTCGGCGGCGTCGGAAGACGTTGCGTGGATGCCTTCGCTGAAACCGTACTTCTTTACTTGCGTGAGGAGCTTCTCGCCCGCTTCGAGTCCCTTGGGATAACCCTTGAACGAAGGCCCGTCCTTCTTGGGCGGTGCCTCGGGTTTCGCGGCGGCACGGGCAGAATCGGCCGCCTGCGCGGGTCCGGACGCGGGCGGAGCAGCCGGCGCGGGATCGTCCTTGTGTCTCACTCGCCCCCATGCCGCGTGCGCCGAATCGGCCATGGCACCCAGTCCGTGTTTAATCCCGCCAGCCACCCGCCCGGCGGCGTCTTTCACGGCACCGAAAACTCCCTTGGATTCGCCGGATGCGGTGTCATCAACGCCGAGGTGTTTTAACCATTCACTTTGTTGTTCGGTAGGCATGGCGGGGTTCTGAGTTGGTGTGGATGGAGGTTGACTGAGGGGGATTGCTTTTCAGCTCGCCAAATTTTACGCGCCGCAAGCGGGGTTGGGGAGGGGGGGGGAAGTTGTCGGTACTCCAAAGCGAGCGACCGATTTCCATAAGTCGAATGGCAGTCGCACGGTCGTTCATGCGCTCGTTTTCTTGGTCGGGAGTATGCCTTTCCTCTCCGGCTTGCCAAGGTTGCAAACGGGTTCTTTCCATACGGGAAAATTGCGCAGGCGGGGCCTCAGCCCTCGCCTCCCGTCCCGTCACATGGCTAAGACTCGCCGCGCGCCCCGGTTTATCCTTCGCTCCATTGCTCCCTATGAAAATCGCCTCATTCGCCCTGCTCACCAGCGTCTCTTTTCTCCGTGCCGCGGACGCGCCGATGATGATGCCTGCCGCTGAAACGATGCCGACGCAGAAGATCGTCTCGCTCGAAGTGCAGCCCGCGACGGTGGTGCTCGCGGGAAAATTTGAGGCGGCGCAGGTGCTCGTGATCGCAAAGCTTGCGTCCGGCGAAGTCGCGGATGTCACGCGGCTCGCGACGCTGAAGCTCGGCGGGGATTGCGCGGAGATTTCGAAATCGGGACACATTGAGGCGCGGAAAAATGGGACGGTGACGCTGAGCGCGGAACTTTCCGGACAGAAGGCGGCGGCTTCGGTGGAAGTGTCGGGCGTCGTGGAAAAGGTGGACGTGGATTTCATCCGCGACGTGAATCCCGTGATGACGAAGCTCGGCTGCAACGCCGGCACCTGCCACGGATCGAAGGACGGCAAGTACGGCTTCAAGCTCTCGCTGCGTGGCTACGATCCGATCTACGACGTGCGCTCGCTGAAGGACGATCTCGCGGGCCGGCGGCTGAATGTGGCGTCGCCCGAAGACTCGCTCATGCTGCTGAAGTCCACCGCCGGCGTGCCCCACGAGGGCGGGCAGCGCACGAAGCTGGGCGAGAAATATTACGAGATCATGCGCGCGTGGATCGCCGACGGCGCGCGGCTGGACCTGAGTGTGCCGCGCGTGAAGGGCATCGAAGTTTTCCCCAAAAATCCCGTCGTGCCGGTGCCTGGAGCGTTGCAGCAGTTCCGCGTCGTCGCGACTTTTGCGAATGGAAAGACGCGCGATGTCACCGCGGAGGCGTTTGTCGAAAGCGGCAACGGAGACGTGGCCGCGGCGCTCCCCGAAGGCAACGGACTGCTGAACACGCTGCGCCGCGGCGAGGCACCGGTGCTCGCGCGCTACGAGGGAAATTACGCGGCGACGACGCTCACCGTGATGGGCGACCGCAGCGGCTTCACCTGGAAGCAGCCGGAGACGTGGGGCCGCATTGACGAACTCGTCGCGCAAAAATGGCAGCGCATGAAAATCGAGCCATCCGGCGTGTGCAACGATGCGGACTTCCTCCGCCGCGTGTTCCTCGATCTCACGGGCCAGCCTCCGTCCTCGGAGGAGTTGCGCGCCTTCCTTGCCGATCAGGCGCCGCTGCGCCCGAAGCGCGACGCCATCGTGGACAGGCTCATCGGCTCGCCGGAATTCATCGAGCACGCGACGAACAAGTGGTGCGACCTGCTCCAGGTGAACTCGAAATTCCTCGGCGGCCAGGGCGTGCAGCTTTTCCGAGAATGGATCCGCAAGGAGATCGCGGACAACACGCCCTACGATCAGTTCGTGCGCAAAATCGTGACCGCATCCGGCTCGAACAAGGCGAACCCCGCGGCGAGCTACTGGAAAATCCTGCGCGATCCCGCGGAGACGATGGAGAACACGACGCACCTTTTTCTGGCCACGCGCTTCAACTGCAACAAGTGCCACGACCATCCCTTCGAGCGCTGGACGCAGGATCAGTATTACCATCTCAGCGCATTTTTCACGCAGGTGTCCTTCAGCGATGATCCCGCGGCGGGCGGCGTGAAGCTCGTGGGCACCGCGGTGGAAAAACCGAAGGCGCTGTTTGAAATCGTGAAGGATGTGCCGACCGGCGAGATGACGCATCTCCGCACGGGCAAGGTCGCCGAGCCGCAGTTTCCGTTCCCGGCAAAGACCGAGGCTGCCGGTGACCAAAGCTCCCGGCGTGAGCAACTCGCAGCGTGGATCACTTCGCCGGACAACCGCTACTTCGCCTCCAGCTACGTGAACCGGCAGTGGGGCTACCTGCTCGGCGCAGGCATCATCGAGCCGCTCGATGACATCCGGGCGGGCAACCCGGCGACGAATCCCGAGCTGCTTGATTTTCTCGCGAAGGAATTCATCGCCCACGGCTTCGACACGCGCCACATGGTGCGCGAGATTTGCAAGTCGCGCACCTACCAGCTCGCGCTCGGCACGAACAAATGGAACGAGGACGACAAGACGAACTACTCGCACGCACTCGCACGCCGCCTGCCCGCCGAGGTGCTCTACGATTCCGTGCTGAAGGTCACTGGCGCCGGCTCGCGTCTGCCCGGCGGCGTTCATGCCTCAATGCTCGCGGATTCGCAGTCCGACCTGCCGAGCGGCTTTCTCGCAAATGCCGGACGCCCCGCTCGCGAGAGTGCTTGCGAATGCGAGCGCAGCAGCGACCTGCGCCTCGGCAGCGTGATGGCGCTGCTCAGCGGCCCGGCCATCGCCGATGCGATCGGCGATCCGAGCAATGCGCTGCCGCAACTCGTGAAAACACAGCCGGATGATCGCAGGCTGATTGACGAAATTTTTGCCCGCGTGCTGAACCGTCCCGCGAGCGACGGCGAGATCGCGCGCACGCTGGAGTCCTGGGCCGTCATCGAGCAGGAGCACAAGGATCTGATCGCCACGCTCGGCACGAAGGAAAAGGAGCAGGCACCCATCATCGCAAAGCAGGAGGCCGAGCGCGCGGGCGCAATCGAAGCGGCGAAGCAGGACCTCGCGCGCCGCGAAAAGGAAATCGCACCGCAGATGGTCGAGGCGGAGAAGAAGCGCGTCGAGAGCGTCACGGTCGCGGTGAAGGCGGTGAAGGAATACGAGCAGACGAAAATGACGGCGGCGCAGGCGAACTTCGAGGCGACCGTGCCAATTTCAAAAACCTACACCGGCTGGGTGCCGCTCGATCTCGTGGAGCCAAAGGCCACCGGCGGAATTGAACTCACGAAGCTGCCCGACGGATCGATCAAGGCCAGCGGCGGTGCGGCGAAGACTTCGGACTACACAGTCTTTGCCGACACGAAACTCGCGGGCATCACCGGAGTGATGATTGAGGTGCTGACCGCGCCCGACGCGCCCGCGTTCGGCCCGGGATATTTTTCTGACGGAAATTTTGTCCTCGGCGAGATCGGCCTGAAGACCGGGCCATTCGGCAAGGGCAAGCAGATTGATGACGCGAAATTCAACGGCGCAGTCGCGGATTTCAGTCAGCCGAATTTCGAGGTGGCCAAGGCCATTGACGACAAGAAGGGTGACGGCAACAACGGCTGGGCCATCGCTCCGCAGATGGGAGTCTCCCACTACGCCGCGTTTTCACTCGCGAAGCCCGTCGGCGACGCCATGAAGGGTATGCGGCTGCGCTTTGATCTGAATCAGCCACGCGCCGGCGGATTCTCGATCGCGCGCTTCCGGCTCTACGTCACGACTGGCCATGCGCCGCTGAATATCGGCCTGCCAATCGCCGTCACAGAGGCGTTGAAGAAGCCCGCGTTATTGCGCAGCCCCGAGGACAAGGCGGCCATCGCCGCGTATTGGAATGAAAACGATCCGGAGCTGACCAAGCGCCGACTCACGCTTGCGAAAAACCAAATGCCGCTGCCGGCCGATCCCGGCGTCGTCGAGCGCCGCGCCGTGCTCGCGAAAGCCGGGGAGCCAATCCGCCTGGATCCGAAGCTCGTCCAACTCCGCGCCGACGCGGAGCAGAGCAAGACGCAGCTCGCAAACCGGCGGCTCACCGGCTCGCAGGATCTCGTCTGGGCCCTCGTGAACACACCGGCGTTTTTGTTCAACCGCTGAGACAGGTTCCAAAAAATCACCTGCAGGCAGGGCGAGTCGCCGGACGAGGCACGCGTCCGTGGACTGCGGTGGCAAGCGATAGCGCCACACCGCCTTTGGAGTCACCCATGAGGCCGGTGCAGTCTTGCGTGCGCAGCGGAGTCCTCCAAAAAACCATCCGAAGGCGGCGTGGCGCTATCGCTTCCCGCCGCACGCCAAGGGCCGTGCCTCAACTCGCACGGCTACGGTTTTTCAGAACCGCACTAATCGAACTTCAGCGGTTCCGGCTGATCGAGCTTCACATCCGCGTTTGGCGGCGGCGGAATGACGAGCGGTCGCGGCGCGGGCGGGTCGAAGGGCAGCGGTGTTCCGCTGTTCACGGGGATTTCCCCGGTGGAGTTGAGCGGTGCCTGCGCATTGCCGACTCCGGCGAGCTGCAACTGCCGTTCGAGCGCGAGGTGCGAGCCGTATGGGTCGTTCCCGATCACGGTCGGGCCAACGAGGGCGACAGTCTTGACCGTCTGCGCTTCGGCGACGCGCGCCCGGGGGACGCCGTCGGCCGATGGCTTCACGATGCCCACATTCGGGCCGAAGCCGCTGTGAAACGGACACGGTTCCTTCGGGGCCTGCGCCTCGGTGCAGATTTCCTGATAGGTCGTGCGGATGCCATTCTCGAGACACTTCGCCGTAGCGAGTCCGCCGCTGGCACGGCAAATTTCCACACGGATGATTCCCTTCGGCTGCACAAATTCCGCGGGCTTGTACGCGTCGAATGATGTCTTCATGATCTCCGCCCACACGGGCAGCGCGATGTCCTTGCCGAATGCGCCGCGATAAATGCCGGGGCGTGTTTTTCCGCGCTGCTGATCGAAGCCGATCCACACCGCGCACGTCACCGCGCTGCTGTAGCCGACGAACCACGCATCGGTAAAATTGTAGCCCGTCCCGGTCTTGCCGCCGAGCGGATAGCGCTTGAGGCCCAGTTCCAAATTTGCACGCTCCGCGGTGCCCTCGGACTCGAGCACCTGCGCGAGGCACGAGTGGACTTCATACGCGGTGGTCTCCTTGATCACGCGAACCATCGCGGGTTTTTCCTCGAAGATGACGGCTCCGAGTTTGTCCTCGATGCGCCGGATGATGAACGTCTTTTCGGACGTGTTCACCGTATTGGTCAACGAGGTGTTCTCGGGTCGCTCGCCGCCGTTCGGGAACATCGTGTAGGCAAGTGCGAGTTCCATCGGCAGGACCTCGCTGCCGCCGAGGTAGGTGCGCGGGTAGCGTGCGAGATCGCTGGAGATGCCGGCACTTTCCGCGAGATCGCTCACCTCGGTGATGCCGGTCGCCATGCCGATCCGCACCGTCGCGGCGTTCTTGGATTTCACGAGCGCCGTGCGCGCCGAGATCGTGCCCTCGAAGCGGTTGTCTGCGCGCTCCGGCCCCCATTCGCCGAGGATGCCCGTGGTGCCGCCGATCATCACCTTCGTGTTATCCATCACCGCGTCCTCGACCGCCGTGCCGGGGAACAATCCTTTCTCAAACGCCGCTGCGTACACGAGCGGCTTGAAGGCGGTGCCCGGCGGGAGCTGCGCCTGCCGCGTGCGATTCAACTGGCTGTGCTGAAAATCGCGCCCGCCGACCATCGCGAGGATCGCGCCGGTCCTGTTTTCGAGCATCACCACGGCACCCTGAAGGTATTCCGGCTCGATGCGCTTCCCCTCGGCATCCTGCGGCTGCTTGTTTGCCGCCTCGAAAATGCGCGTGTAGTCCGCGAGCGTCTGCCGCTTCGCATTGGGATCCTTTGGCTGGAATTCCGGGTGCTGCTCCACCGCGTTCAACTCCGTGCGAAGCGACTGCTCCGCTCTTTTCTGGAGCGTGGAATCAATTGTCGTAAAAACCTTCAGCCCTTCGCTCGTCGCGCGGTCGCGACCCACGATCTTCAGCACCTGCTGGTACACGAGGTCGGCGGGATAATTTTCCTGGTGGATCGGCCGCTTGTTCTTCAGCACCGGCTCGGTGAGGAATGCCTTGTCGTATTGCTCGCGCGTGATGCGGCTCAGCTCGAGCAGACGGTTCAGCACGCGGTTCCGCTCCTCGATGCACTTCTTGTAGTCCTTCCACGGCGAGAGCTTGTCCGGGCTCCGCAGCAGCCCGCACAGCAGCGCCGCTTCGCTGAAATCCACCTCCGACGCATTTTTTCCGAAGTAGCCCTTTGCCGCCGACTCCGCGCCGAAGAAGCCGTTCCCGAAATACACGCGGTTCAGGTAAAGCTCGAGGATGCGCGGCTTCGAGCACCGCGTCTCGATCTCCCGCGCCACGAACATCTCGCGCAGCTTGCGCTCCTTCGAGCGATCATTCGGCGGGAGCTGCTCGGGAAAAGTGTTCCGCGCGAGCTGCTGCGTGAGCGTGCTCGCGCCCTGCTTGTCCTTGCCCGCGCGCCAGTTTTCGTAGAGCGCCCGCACCACGCCGCGCACGTCCACGCCCGTGTGCTCGTAGAAGCGCGCGTCCTCGGCCGCGACCACCGCATCCAGCAGCGTGGGCGCGAGGTGCGCGAGATCCACCTGGTCGCGGTTTTGCGTGAAGATTTTCCCGAGCAGCACGCCATTCCGATCCAGAATCACGCTCGCGGATTCCATCGCGTCCAGCCGCGTGTAGTCGAACTGCCGCGCCTGCGCCTCGTAGTCCCACTTCACTTTGAAAAAAATGGCCGCCCCGACGATCGCGACAAGCAGCAGGGTGAAAAATGGGATGGTGAACCACCACCGGAGGAACCAGCGCTTTTTGTGTCTCGGCAAATCCAGCATGAAATGGACGCGCACTTTCGCAAATCCCGGCTTGCGCGCAACCCGAGAATTGGCGGTGCGCCAAGGCGCTTGCCATGCGCGGCGGCGCGGGCATCGTGCGCCCGATGCACCCCAGCGAAAAGGCCGCCATCTTCCACGAACTCGGACGGCTCGTGCGCAGCGGCACGCCTTTCCCGAAGGCCATCGCGACGCTCGCGCAGCACAGCGGCGGACCGGCCCGCGCGGCGCTCGCACGGATCCGGGCCGCGCTCGACGGCGGAGCCTCCGTCGGCGAATCGCTGACCGTCGGCACGCCGCTCGTGACACCGCTGGAGGCGTGCGCATTCACCGCGAGTGACCGCGCAGGCCGGCTCGAGACCGGACTCGAACAGGCCTCGCAGTACCACACCGCCATCGCCTCCGCGCGCGCACGCATCCGCGCCCGTCTCGCGTACCCGGCCTTCGTGATCCATTTCGCGCTGCTCGTCCTTCCGCTGCCTTCGCTGTTCGCGGAAAATGGCGGCCTGGCCCCGTTTCTGAGGGCCGTCGGATTTGCCATCGGTGGCCTCTGGCTGTCTCTTTTCATCATCACCGCGCTCATCCGTGCGCTCCTCACCGCTGCGGAAAATGGCGCGACGCCCGATCGCCTGCTGCGCGCCATTCCGATCTTCGGGAAGCTCCGGCGCGACTTCGCCCTCGCCCGTTTCTGCTCCGCGTACCACATGCAGCTCGATGCCGGAGTGAACGTCCTCGCCAGCCTCGAAATGTCCGGCGCTGCGAGCGGCAGCGCGATCCTGCGTGAAGCCGTCGCCGGCGCTATGCCGGTCGTGCGCGACGGAGGACAGGTCGGTGCCGCGCTCGAAGGCACGCGCGCCTTTCCCAAGCGTTTCGTCCGCGCCTTCGCCGTCGGCGAGCAGACGGGCGAACTGGACCAGGAGCTTCAACGCATCGGCGAGGAATACCGCGACGCCGCCATGCGACGGCTCGAAACGATCTCGGAGTGGGTGCCGCGGCTCATCTACATCGCGATCATCTGCTATACCGGGTGGCGGATCGTCTCCGCATACGCGGGACAGATGAAGGACATCCAGAAGGCGATGGAGCCATAGCAGCGCGGTGAATTGCGGACCGCGTTTCCACCCCTGCCGCGTTCGGAAAAATCGGCAATCAAACTTCCGCGAGCAGCGCCCGCACTTCGCCGTCGTACGTCGCGAGGGGATCCGGCATGGCGAGCGTGCGCTCCGTGCCGACGGTCATCGAGTCCCAGTTGAACACACACGGCTCGCCCCTTTCCATGCAATGCGCGACAGCCACCCCGCGGGCGTGCGCACGCGTGTCCGTCGGCGCGGTGCGCAAGAAGGCCGGCTGAAATGCCTCGCGGTTGAACAACTCCGTCTCGCCCTGCACCGGGATGCCGTGGAAGAGCCCGCGTGCCGGGTTCAGATTGTGATATTCGAGATCCAAGCTTTCGAGCCACGGGTCACTCCACGCGATACCTTGCTCCGCGCGGAAAGTGTCGAGCAGCCATTTCTTCGAGACCCAGTCCACCGCGCCGAGTAATTCATCCATCGCCTCGCGGCGCAGCGCGTCGAGCAGCCAGGCCCAGCGGCCGAGCAGCCAGTCCGTCTCGGCATCGCGGCCCGCGAGCGATTGCGCGGCGGTGAGAAATTTTTCCTGAATGCCGATCGCCGTGTCCGTGTAGCCGTCCGCGCGCAGCACCGGCGCATCCGCGCGGCACATGCGCGAAATCATGCGCGTGGAGAGCACCGCGTCTTGCAGGGCCACGTCGCGCGGCAGGCGATCTTCCTCGAGCAGCGTGAGCACGAGATGCGTCGTGCCGATCTTCATCGCGGTCGCGAAGGGGCTCATGTTCGAGTCGCCGATGAGCAGGTGCAGCCGCCGATAGCGCCGGTAATCCGCGAGCGGCTCGTCGCGCGCATTGATGATCGCGCGGTTGAACTGCACCCACTGGTAGATGTCGTTCACGATGTGATCCGCGCGCTGGCTCATCTGGAAATCCACGCGCCCGTACGGCGGCAGCGGCTCCGTCTCGAATGCCAGCGGGCTCGCCTGGCCCACGCGCCCCGCGCCGGTGAAAATCTGCCGCGTCGCGAGGAAGCCCAGCAGCGCCGCCGTGTTCGCGTCGGTGAAATCCGTCTCGCGCCGCATGAGATAGTTCTCGTGGCAGCCGAAAGTCGCGTTCGTGCCGTGGTCTATGTTGTTCTTCAAAAACGCCACGCGGTCCGTCACGCCCATCGCCTCGATCGCGCCCTGCAGCATCGCATCGCCCGCGAGATCGCACGCCACGAGATCGCGCACCGAGCGGCACTCCGGCGTCGCGTATTCGATGTGCCCCATGTCGAGGTAAAACCGTCCGCCATTCAGCAGGAAGCCGCCATTCCCCGGCGGTTCCTCGTAGTCGCGGTAGTGCTGATCGAGCACGCCCACGCGCAGCTTTTTGAAAAGGTGATTCTTCACCCGCGCCGGCCACGCATCGCTGCGCTCATCGCCAGTCGTGACGAGGCAGCCATATTCCGTCTCGATGCCGGCAATGCGGTTCATGGCGCAACCTGGGGGCAGTGTATCCGAGAGGCGGATATTAAACGCAGAGACGCAGAGACGCAGAGGAAAAAACTGAAAGCGCCTTCACGGAACGCATCCGCTTTTCTCTGCGTCTCTGCGTCTCCGCGTTTCATCATATATGCCTCCGGCGACGGAGTCTTTCGTCCGCAGCCCTCAGTTCTCCGGATACAAAATCCGCCCGCAATAAAGACAGTGGGTCACCACTTTCCCGGCTTTCACCGCGTGGATCACGTGGGTCTGCGACTTCACATGGCAGCCCTGGCACATCTCATTCACGAGTGCCACCACGGCCTGCGCATCCTTCGTGTCGAAGAGCCGCTGATACGTGTCGAGCAGATCCTCCTCGACCTCCGCCGCGAGCTTTGCGCGTTCCGCCTGGACCGTCTCGACCTGTGCCTCGATGGATTTCACCTTCGCATCGAGATCCGCGAACTGCCGCTGCACCTGCGTCTTCGTCGCCGCCGCTTCCTTCTCCGCCGCCGCGATCACCGGCTTCTGTTGTTCCAAGGCGTCCATCAACTCCAGTTCCTGATCTTCGAGTGCCGTGATCTCATTTTCGATCGTCTGGATCGCGTGTGAAATCGCCTGGTATTCCTCGTTCTTCTTCGTCTCAAGTTTCTGCTGGTTGTATTTTTGAATGCGCTGCTGCCGCGTGCCGACCTCGTTCTCGAGTTCCTTGCGCTTCACCTCGATTTCCTTCGCCTTCAGCTTCGCCGCATCGAGCGCGCCGGCCGTGCCCGCCGTGCGGGTTTCCATGTCCTTCCGCTCGAGCGGCGCACGCTTGAGTTCGAGTTTGAGCTGGCGGAGTTTTTTGTCGCGATCTTGGAGGACGAGGAGTTGGGTGACAGCAGGGAGCATCGCCTCACCATGCGGACTTGCCCGCGCAGCGTCAATGCGCTCGCTGCGGATGTTCAAAAATCATCTCGTCGCGCGATGCTGCCGCTCACGCGATCCGCGAGGTCAGCCCGCCGTCAATCGTCACCGTGTCGCCGGTGATGTAGTCATTTTTCGCCAGCATCACGATCACATCCGCGACCTGCTTCGCCGTGCCCTCGCGCTTGAGCGGGATGCGGTGTTCGAGATTCAGTTTCTTCTGCTCCTCGCTCATGTGCTCGTGGAATTTCGTGCGGATGACGCCGGGCGCGACGCAGTTCACGCGGATGTTGTCCGCCGCGAGTTCGCGGGCGAGCGCGCGCGTGAGCTGGGGGAGTGCGCCCTTCACGGCCTGGTAGGCGATGCTGCCCATCACGCCGAGTTTCCCCGCGGTGGAGGAAATGAGAATGATCGCGCCTTCCTTGTGCTTGCGGATGTGCGGCACCGCTGCGCGGGAAAGGTGATAGATCGCGTGGACATGCACATCGAACGCGGCATTCCACGCTTCGGGCGTGACCTCCATGAGCCCGCCGGGCACTGCGCCGCCTGCGCAATGCACGAGCACATCGAGGCGTTTGAGTTCATGCGCGGCCTCCGCGACGATGTGCGCGCAGTCCGCGGGCGAGGCGCAGTCGCCGGTGAGCACGACGCATTCGCGCCCGAGCTTCTCGATCTCGCGCATGGTGCGCATCGCATCGTCGTCGATCTGCCGAGAGGTGATGGCGACATCCGCGCCCTCCTTGGCAAATGCGAGGGCCGTGGCCGCGCCGATGCCGCGCGTGCCGCCTGTGATGAGTGCTGCTTTGCCGTGGAGTAACATGGAAGTGGCGGGTAGGGGTGCTATTTTGGAGCGCGCGGACGATGGTTTTCCCGGAGCATGAGGTCAATCGAACAAGGCGCGGAATTAAGTCCGCCGCCGCTGCGCGGAGGGATCAGTCCGCCATCGTGACCGCCTTCACGCCTTCGCGTGCGAGGAATTCCTTGGCGAGTGCGCGGTAGGCCGCGGAGCCGAGACCGCCGGGCTCGTACTGGATGATCGGCTGGCCGTGGCTCGGGGCTTCCGCGAGGCGGATGGTGCGCGGGATCACCGTCTTGAAAATGATGTCGCCGTAGTGCTTTTGGATCTCGCCAATCACGGCGTTCGAGTGGTTCGTCCGCATGTACATCGTCATGAGGATGCCGCAAAGCTGGAGCGCGGGGTTCGCGCCGGACTGGCGGAGCTGCTCGCAGACGCCCACGATTTTCGCGAGCCCCTCCATGCTGTAGTATTCGCACTGGAGCGGGATGAGGATTTCGTCCGCGGCGCAGAGGGCGTTCGTCATGAGCACGCCGAGCGATGGCGGGCAGTCGAGGATGATGAAGTCGAACGGCGCATCCGCACGCATCCCGGTGAGTGCATCGCGGAGGCGCGTGAGGTGATCGCCGGAGCGGATGGCTTCGACTTCCACCCCGGCGAGATCGAGGTTCGCGGGCACGAGCCAGAGATTCGGGAAGCGCGTGGGGATGACCATTTCCGCGAGCGCCGCCTCGCCCATCATCGGGGTGGATGCGGAAATCTCGTCCACCGGCTCGATGCCCAGGCCGCTCGTGGCATTGGCCTGCGGGTCGAGATCAATGAGCAGGGTGCGCTGGCCCAGTTCCGCGAGGCAGGCACTGAGATTGAGCGAGGTGGTCGTCTTTCCGACGCCGCCCTTTTGGTTCGCCACGGCGATGACTTTCATGAATGCGCGGAGTGTAGGAATGCGCGGGAGGATGAACAGAAAATTGGGGCGGGTGATGTTTTGAACCGCAGATTTTCGCAGATGAACGCAGGCGACTCGTCACGGGAAATCTGCCTCCATCGGCGCAATCTGCGGTTTCCCCAGCATCGGGATCGTGGTTGAATCCGCATTCGCACGATGGTCGAACTCACTGAAAAAATGCTGATGGAAGCCGGCGGCTGGGAAGCCATGAAGGAGGCGCGCGCGATGTACGAGGCGGGGAAAGTGATCGAGGCCAGCTACGAGCCGCCGGTGCTCGCGGGCCGCGTGCGCGGCGCGGATGCGGAGTTTCGCGCGGGGCTGAATGTGCGGTCGCGGACAGACATGGAGAACATCTGCACCTGTGCGACGAGCCGGAGGCGCGGGCTGATCTGCGCGCACTCGCTGGCCGTCGGCGTGGCGGTGATCCGAGGGCTGAAAAATCACGCCGCCGCTGCGGCTGATGCCGCAAAGGGCGATGCGGTGGCGGTGGCTCCAGCGCCGAAAAGCAACGCGCAAGGCGGGGTCGAGGAACCTGCGGACGATCCGAATTTTTCCACCGATTCCGATGACCCGGACGCGGCGCTGCACCTTATCTTGCCGCCGAATTTTACGGCCGCGTGGGAGAAGAAATCCGTGATGGTCGTGTGCGAAGTGGAAACGGGCGGCGCGCGCAAGCCGCTCGGCGCGCTCGTCAGGACGAAGCGTTTCCGCGCGAGCGAAGGGGACGTGCGACTCGCGGTGCAGTTGCGCAAATTCGCCGATGGAAAACTGCCCGCGATGGCGATGCTGAACCGCGAACAATTCGCGACGCTGCTCGGCGTGCTCACGGATCATCCGCGCGTGACTTTTGGCAGGACGATGCTGGTGAAAATCGAAGGGCAGGGGACTCGCGACACACTGCGCATCGAGCGCGCGAGCGACGGCTCTCTGCGCGTTTCGCACGCCCCGGTGGCGGGCGTGCTGCTGCTGGCTGCGGGCGCAGCGTGGAGGTTGCACGACGGGAAATTCGCGCCGGTCGCAGCGGGTTTGCCAGCGGCATATTTTGCGGTGCTGGAGCGTGCGATCAACATTCCCGCGGATGCGGCGGATGCGTTCACAACGCGTGAACTTCCCGCGCTCGCAAATTTTTTCGAGATCGAGGGAGACGTGATTCCGAATGCGCCATCATTGCCGGAGGACCTGCCGGTGCCGCGCTTCGCCGCCCACTTTGAGGGCTCGCTGAATTTCCTCACCGCGCGCATTGAGGCGATCTACGGCGAGCGCCGCGTGACGCTGGATGCGACGGGCGCGGCGCTGGCGAGATTTTCGCGCAACCGCGTGAGCGAACAGGCCGCGCTGGAGCGTGTGCGCGCGTACGGCTTTTCCGGGCCGGACGGGAAAGGGGAACTCACGCTCAAGGGCGAGCAGCGCATCCTGGCGTTCTTCGCCGCGGGGCTGCTGCGGCTGGAGCGCGAATGGAAGGTGGAGGTCGGCGAGCGGTTCGGATTCGTCACGCGCGATGTCGAGCGCATCGAGCCGCGGCTGGAAATCCAATCCTCAGGCGAGCAATGGTTCGATCTCTCGTATGAGCTGGGCACCGCGGCCGGTGAACGATTTTCCGGCGCGGAAATCACGCGGCTCCTGCAAGGCGGGCAAAGCCATGTGCGCCGCAAGAACGGCAAGATTGCGGTCTTCGATCCCGGTCTGCTGGATGAATTCGGCCGACTCCTGCGCGACAGCGACCCGCGGCAGGCGCAAGCCGGTGTGTATCGTCTCGATCGCAGGCAGGCCGGAGTGCTGGATGCCTTCACGGAAGAAAATAGGATGACCGTCGGCGGCGAAACCCGCTGGCGGGACTGGGCGGGCGCAACCCGGAAGCTGGATCGTCTCACGCCGGTGCCCCTCGGCTCGCTGGAAGGCTCGTTGCGCGAATACCAGAAACAGGGTGTTTATTGGCTAAACTTTCTGGCCCAAAACAGCTTCGGAGGAATACTCGCTGATGAAATGGGCCTCGGAAAGACGCTGCAGGCGCTGGCATTCATCCGCACATTGGCCGGGCAGGGGCCGAGCCTCGTCGTGTGCCCGTCTTCGCTCATTTTCAATTGGTGTGCAGAAGCGGCGAAGTGGATCCCCGAAATTAGCGTGCTCGCGCTGGACGGTCCACGGCGCTCGGAGAGTTTCCATAAAATCGAGAAGACCAGTCTGGTAATTACGAGTTATCCGCTCTTGCGGCGGGACGTGGAGGCTTATCAAAGACTGCAATTCGGCGCAGTCATCCTCGACGAAGCCCAGCACATCAAGAATCCTAACAGCCAAAATGCTCAGGCTGCCACGGCGCTGAAGGCGCGCCACCGATTCGTCCTCACGGGGACGCCGGTGGAGAATTCCGTGCGCGATATCTGGTCGCTCATGCACTTCCTGATGCCCGGATACCTCGGCACGCGCACCGAATTCCGCGAGCGTTACGAGAATGCCATCCAAAGCCAGCCCGGCGGCCCGGAACAGCAGCGCTTGACCCGTAGAATCCGTCCATTTTTGCTCCGAAGAACCAAGCGGGACGTCGCTAAGGAGATACCGGAAAAACTGGAGCAAGTCGCATACTGTAAACTTACTGACGCACAGTCTATAATTTACAATCAGCTCATCATTGCAACCAAGCAGCAGGTTTCCAAACTCTCCGGTCAGAAGGATCAAAACAAGGCCCGGATGCTCATGCTGACCGCTTTGCTGCGGCTCCGCCAGGCGGCCTGCGATGCCCGTTTGCTTGGCCTCGACAACCCGCCACCCGATGCCGAAGCCTCCGCAAAGCTCGACCTGCTCGATGAGCTGCTCTCCGAAGCTCTCGACGGCGGGCACCGCGTGCTGATTTTCAGCCAATTCGTGACGATGCTGGCCCATATCCGTGCCAGACTTGAAATTATGGGCATCGAGCACTGCTATCTGGACGGCCAGACCCGCGACCGGGGCGCGCAGGTGGGCCGTTTTCAGAGCGGGACGGTTCCGGTTTTTCTCATCAGCCTGAAGGCCGGTGGCACCGGGCTCAACCTCACGGCAGCAGACACGGTGATCCATTTTGACCCCTGGTGGAATCCCGCCGTAGAGGCCCAGGCGACGGACCGCGCACACCGAATCGGCCAAAGCCGAGCCGTCACCAGCTACAAACTCATCGCGCGCGACACCGTGGAAGAGAAGATCCTGAGCCTTCAGGCCAAAAAGCGCGCCATTATCGCCGCGACCTTGGAAAACGAGCAGCCGCTCATGGAGGGGCTGAACATGGAGGAAATTCAATCGCTCTTGGAGTAGGAATTTTCCCTGCTTCTCCGACTGGGTGACAATCCGAGGGATGCGAGTGAAGGCGGCGAGGTGGTGCGTGATCTCCGGGCACGCTTCGGACGACGGCTGGCAAGCGTGAGACCGGAAACGCGCCCGGAGGTCGCCGTTCCACCGGGCTTTGGTCTATGGCGGCAGCCTGATCAGATGGCGGCTTGCGAACACCACCGACGCGAACGGGGTTGGCATTCCCGATCTGGTGTTCCAGACCACTGGCACTGAGCAGATCTATGCTTGGTTCCTGAATGGCACCGGCGCTTCGATCAACTTTGCCACGGGTGCCGGAATAGGCGGGACGCCCGCGCTAACCGAGGCATGCCATTCTGCTCTCTCTGGTCCGCTTATTGGTGCGAGATGGTATGAACTCGTAGCGCGGCGGAGTGCGAAAAATTCCGCCTACTTTCTCGCAGGAGCGGGCGGGGGAGCGAGGACGGGCATTACTGCATCCTTCCACGAGTCGGTGCGGAAAGGCGACACGGGGAGTCCGGCGGCGTTGGCCAGGTTTGGCTCCGCCGTTTCATGCCAGCCGAAACGTACGGCGACGGGATGACTGACGCCTTCGGCGCTGACGATGACGCCTTTGCCGGAAATCTCCGCCTTAGCCTCCACGAACTTCTTATCCTCGGCGGCGATGGTGAACCAGGTGAGCGCCTTGCCGTCCGCGGACTTCAGGCCGCCCTCGGCATTCTTAAAAGACACGTGGGCCTTGCTGCCCTCGATCTTCACGGCATCGAACAGAGGACTCGCATAGCTAATGCCGGACTTGCCGTAAGTCTTCGCCAATGCCCAGAGCGCGAGCCTATGGCCGACTGACTGCTTGTCCGGCGGGTGGATGTTGCCGACGGTGGAGACATCGGTGGTGACGGCCATGCCGGTATTCGGGATGGAAAGCGCGGCGGTCTGCGCTTCCCAGATGGCGGGGAGGTTTTCGGGCTTGCCATAGCGATAAGGTGCGAGCTGGACGAACAGGAACGGGAAATCGCCCTGCTGCCAGACTGCGCGCCAGCCATTGGTCAGGGCCTTCATCTTTTCAAAGTAAAGCATCCCTTCGCCATTGTTCGATTCGCCCTGATACCACAGCGCGCCGCGGATGGCGTAAGGCACGATCGGATGGACCATCGCATTATACATGGCGAGTGGTGAACCTTGGCTTGCGGTGAGCTTCGGTTTTCCGTCCGGGAGAATGACGGGGCTCAGCTTCGGTTTGCCCGCGGCGTCGAGAACCGGCTTCACCGTGGGCTTGCCGGCCTTGTCGAGCACGGGCTTGCCGTCGGCACCGAGCACGGGCTCGGTCGCGGGGGCCATCACTGCGCTCATCGTGGGGAAGGTCGCGAGCTTGTCGGCGTAGGCTTCCTTCAGCGCGGGCACGGACTGAAAGCCGACCGGCGGCGTCCACGGCTCGATGCGCGTGCCGCCCCAGTTGCAGCCGATAAGTCCGACCGGTACGTCCATTTCCTTCTCGATCTCGCGTCCAAAGAAGTAGCCGACGGCGGTGAAATTTCCCGTGGTGGCCGGGGTGGCGGCCTCCCAGCCGCCCGACGTTTTCACCTCGGTCTCCGGCTTGTTGGAGGTCACATGCGGCACCTTGAAATGGCGGATGCGCGGGTTGGCCGAGGCGGCGACCTCCTGCTTGCTGTCCTTCGATCCGCCCACCTGCATCTCCATGTTCGACTGCCCGGAGCAGAACCACACTTCGCCAACTAATACGTCGTCGAATTCCACCTTGTTCCTTCCCGTCACCGTGAATTTTGCGCCTGTGCTGCTGCTCTTCAGTGCGGAGAGCGACACGGCCCACTTGCCGTCCTTCGCCGTGGTGTCCACTTTTTGTCCGGCGAATGAGACCGTCACCTTTTCCCCGTCCTCCGCGAAGCCCCACACGGGCACCTTTTGATCGCGCTGGAGGATCATGTGGTCGGAAAAAATGGCCGGCAGCGTGACATCGGCCAATGCCAACGGAGCCGTGCATGACGCAAGGCCGGCGGCGAGGGTTAGCTTGAGGGCGGAGTAAGTGCGGGTGGATTTCATAGCTTGATTTGCTGGGGTGAAAATGATGGCCGGGGGGTTAGATGATCTTCTTCAGCCCGGCGAGGGATAGCTCGGTGCATTCCATCGGGGATTTCCCATCGGGATAGACTTCTTGTTCGATAAGAAGCCACTCCGTGCCGCCGACCGTGCGGCAGGCGGCGAGCGTGGTCACCCAGTCCACGGAATCCTCGCCGAAGATGGCTTTCTTGGTCTTATCGCCGCCGACCACGGTTGGCTTGAAATGGACGAGCTTCGTGCGGCCGGGGAACTTCTTCATCAGGTCGGCCGGCTGCAATCCCGCGGCGGCGCTCCAGCCGCAATCCTGTTCGAGCACCACGTCCGCACTCGTGCGCTCGGCGAACAGGTCATAGTAGGTCTTGTCGCCGACTTTGGTGAATTCCTTGGTGTGATTGTGATAGCCACAGGCCATGCCGAGCGGCTTGAGCACCTCGGCGGTTTTGTTGAAGGTCTCCGCCAGCTCCTTGCTCTTTTCCGGATCGGTGAATGCGCCGTCGCCGGGAACGATGAGGAATTTGCAGCCGACGGTCTGGTGGAATTCGATCGTCCCCTTCAGCGCATCGCCTTTGAAGCTCCCGGTGCCGATGTGCGTGCTGATGCCCTTCAGCCCGAGGTCATCGAGCTTCGCGCGCAGCTCCTTCGCCTTGCCGCCGTACTTGTGATAGCCGGCAAACTCGACGCCCGTAAATCCCATCTTGGCGATCTGCGCGAGCGCGGCATCGAAGTCCTTCGCGCAATCTCCGCGCACTGAGTAAAGCTGGACGCCGATCGGGATGTCCTTGCCCGCAGCGCGGGCGAGGGAAAATGGATTCAGCCCCGCGGCAGCGGCGGCGAAGACGGAACTCTTGATGAAGTGGCGGCGGGATACTTGGGTCATGGTGAGTGTGTGATGGGTTTGGAAAAACGGGAGGGTGCAATGTGATGCGCAGACCACGGGAAGCTTAGGATTTGTCCCGAAAAATCCGGGCCTATTGCGTGCCCTTCTTCTGGCTCGGCTTTTTTTCACCCGCAACCGGCGGCGTCCACGCGGCGGACTTCGGGCTTGCGACTTTGAGCGGAGCCTTGTCACCGTGTGCGGCCATCTCCTGCGCGAGCAGCGCGGTCATCTCCGCGAGCTTCGCGGCGTGTTTGGGTTTGGCGGCGAGATTCGTGAGTTCGTGCGGGTCGGTTTGCAAGTCGAAGAGCTGCGTCTGATCCACGAGCGGGTAGCGGATCAGCTTCCACCGCTGGTCGCGCACGGCGCGCTGGCAATCGCGATAGCCCGTATAGCAGAGGTCGCGGACTTTTGCGGACTTGCCCGCGATGATCGGCGCGAGGCTCTTTCCCTCGACGCCCTCGGGCAGCGTCGCGCCGCCGAACTCGGCGAACGTGGGGAACAAATCCATGAGGTAAACGAACGCCTCGCTCTTTCCTTTCGGAATGCGCGGCCCCGCGATGACGCACGGCACATGCATGCCGCCGAACTCGTAGAGATTTTGTTTTCCAAACAGCCCGTGCTCCCCGACGGACAGGCCGTTGTCTCCGGTGAAGATGATGATCGTATTGTCCCACTGCCCACTCTTTTTCAGCTCCGCAAAGATGCGCCCGACGTGGTGGTCGAGCCCGGTGATGCACGCATAGTAGTCGGCGAGTTGCTGCTTCGTGTCCTCGGGCGTGCGCGGCCAGGGCGCGAGCTTTTCATCGCGCACCACCATCTCGCCATTGTCGAAAGGATGCACCGGCATGAACGCGAGTGGGAGCGGGACATCGCTCGCATTATACATGCCGTGAAACTCCGGCGCGGCGACGCGTGGGTCGTGTGGCACGGGCGGCGCGAGGTAAATGTAGAACGGCTTCTCAGGCTTGCGCTCCTGCAGGAATTTCACCGCCGCATCCGCGTGACGCTCGCTGCTGCCGCGGCGCAGGTCCGGCGTGTGATCGTCCATGAGGATGTTCGTATCGAATGCCTTGAGTCCGACCGTGTATTCATTCCCGCCCTTGCCACAGTGCCACGTCTCGTAGCCTGCGCGGCTCATCACATTCGGCAACGACTTCTCCGCTTCGCCAGCGCCGTCGGCGCGTTTCGGAATGCGCAGCCATGATTTCCCCGTGAGCATCATCGTGCGGCTAGGCAGGCAGACGGCGCCGACCATCGAGCCCATCGTGTAGCAGTGGGTGAACGTGAACCCGCGCGCGACCAGCGTGTCGAGATTCGGCGTCTTCAGCACGGGATGACCGAATGCGCCGAGTCCATCCGCGCGATGATCGTCGGCGTGAATGTGCAGGATGTTCGGATGCTTCGCCGGAGCGTCGGCGGCGCGGAGTGGCGGCACTGTCGCAGACAGTGCGGCGAGCACGAGGAGGGTGAGGATGGATTTCATGGGGCGTGAGGAGTGCAGAAGACGCAGGGGTTTATCGCAGGAAAAAATGGAGCGCTACTTTGCGTTCGGATTCTTTCCGCCAGCCGTGATGAATTCCTCGCGTGTGACGAAGCCATCCTTGTTCGCATCAAATTTTCCGAAGCGCTCCTTCGCCGCTTCCGCGTCGGATTGCTGCGCGAGATATTCATCAAGCGTGAGCTTCGCCTTGCCGGAATACAGCCGATCGTAGCGCGCGCCGCGCTCCTCGTCGGCAGGCGCGGAATTCTTCGCGGCGGGCTTGCCTCCTGCCTTCGGCTTTTTTCCGCCGTCGCCTGCGGATGCGGGGACGGGCGGCAGCAATTTTGCCAACCGCGCGATCAACTCTGCGTGCTCGGGCTGGTCGTGCAGGCTCACGGTTTCGGCGGGATCGTTTTTCTCGTCGTAGAGTTCGGTCGCGACGATCTTCGTGCCGTTGCGCTCGCGCCAGAAAGTGCAGCGCCATCGCTCGTCGCGGATGCTGTAGCCCATCACCGCACCGCCGGCTTTGCCGGCGGCGCGCGGATATTGGCTCATGGCGACTTTCTGTTTCGCCGCACCGGGATTTTCGAGGAAGGGCTTGAGGCTCATGCCGTCGAGGCCCGTGGGAATCGCAAGGCCGCACACCTCCGCGAGCGTGGGATAGATGTCCACAAACTCGACCGGCGCGTCGCATTTCTGCCCGGCGGATTTTTGCTGCGGCACGCTGAGGAGCAGCGGCGCGCGCGCCGCGAGTTCGAAGTTCGTGTGCTTGTGCCACAGCCCGTGGTCGCCGAGCTGCCAGCCGTGATCGCCCCAGAGCACGACGACGGTATTTTCCGCGAGCCCCTCCGCGTCCAGCGCATCGAGCAGGCGTCCGATCTGCGCATCCGTATAGCTGATGCACGCATAGTAGCCGTGGCGCAAAGTCTTCGCGAAGTCCGCGGGGATGGGATTGGCCGTCGGCACATCCTTGTAGGCGTGCAGTTCGCCGTTGGTGTGCCCGGCGAATTCCGGCGCACCCGCAGGCAGATGATCGATCGCGGGCAGGGGAATCGTGTTCGGATCGTAGAGATCCCAGTATTTTTTCGGCGCGACGAAGGGTAGGTGCGGCTTCAGGAATCCGACCGCGAGAAAGAACGGCTGGCCCTTCGATTTTAAGCCATGCAGCCGCTTCACCGCCTCCGCCGCCGTGTAGCCGTCAGGCAACTGATCGTCCGGCTTCGCGCTCACCTCGAAGGCCGCGCCCTTTACGCCCTTGCCCTTTGCGACGCGCTGGCCGGCGTTTGGATGGTCGTTGTCTTTCGGCTGCCCCTTGTCGCGATATTCCTTCACGCCTTGGCCGTAAGTTTTCCTGATCTGCTTCGTCCAATCCACCGGGTCGGTGTCAATCGTCTGCCCGTTCGGATACCAGTGCGGCTCGCTCCACGAGCGCCCGTCCTCGAAGCCGTGATGGTAGATCTTGTTGAGCGCCGCCGTGTGGTAGCCGTTCGCCTTGAAGTGCTGCGGCAGCGTGATCGCATCCGGCAGCGCAACGCGGAAGTGCGTCTCCAAATCCCACACGCGTGTCGCATCCGGCCTGCGCCCCGTGAGCAGCGACGAGCGCGACGGCGAACACACCGCCTGCTGGCAATACGCGTGATTGAAAACCAATCCGCGCGCCGCGAGCCGGTCAATGTTTGGCGTCTTCACCACCTTGTTTCCGTAGCAGCCGAGTTCGGGCCGCATGTCGTCCACGGCGATGAAAAGCACGTTCGGCTTCTCCGCGGATGCCGCATGAGGCATGGCGAACGACACGAGGAGAAGTGCGAGGACGGGGAGGTGCTTCATGGGAGGGCAGGGGATCTTCGACCGAGCCTGTACTAAGTGCGGAACAGTCGGGCGAGACGGAATAGCGCGAAACGCAGCGATTGCCCTGCACCGCTGCACAGGTCGGCGAAGATCATGAGTTCATTTTCACCGGCATTTCACGCGATGGGCGACGTGCCCGTCGCACGGAAAATACGGGCTCATCATTCATTTGTGTGCTCTCTTCCGCGCCGGAATCCGGCCCCCGCACTCGGCACCACGATGACCGCCGCACAGAGGAACAGCGGAAACAGCGTCTCCAACTGCAACATCTTCAATTTCTACGTCGCGACGATTATTGCCACAGGTATGCGGCTCCAGAGTGGCACCACCGACGGGACCATCACCGGCAACAGCTTCTATCAGACTGCCAGCCGCGCAGCGGTGGCCAACACCGATTATGTCATCATGCTCAACAACGCCTCGGGGAATAACTTCACCGTTACCCGCAACTTCATCGGCGGCGATTCAGCGCAGCGTGCCCATCGGCGGCAACCAGACGATGTTCATCCGCCTGAAGGTGACCCCACACTGAACTCCTGTGCCGCCGCCTTCCCCTAGCCGACCAGCCGGATGCTCAGTCCGTGCGTGTATTCGTGGAGCAGCACCACGTCGTCGAAGTCGCCGTCGCGATCCGGCGTCGGCCCGGTGAAAATATACATCTGCATCCGCGGCGAACTGCCGCTGTCCGGGATCAACGGCACGTATCTGCGCATCAGCGATGGCACGGTGAGCAGCTCCCAGCCCGCGAATTACGACACCGAGCCGTGGCTGAACCCGGTCTTCGGCGGCTCGTGGATTTACAACAGCCCGCTGCTGC